>BTUB01000034.1:0-11630 GCA_045863215.1 Candidatus Babeliales bacterium
GTGAAAAAGAAAAAAAGAAAGAGCTTCCAAAATTTGTAAAAGATGCACGAAAGGCTTTTAAAAATGATTTTAGTAAAATGCTCGAAAAAGGACAGCAAGTAAGTGTGGCAGAATTAGACTTACTCACTTCTATGGAAAGTAATACTAAAGAATCTCGCGAAAATATTGATTTTTGGGTATCTAATGGGATTCTTCTTTTAATTCATGGTCAAATACAAACTGATCCTGTGAGTTTAGTAAGCCAAGCAGCCAAAGTAGTATCAGAAGATAAAAAATTAAAAAAATACGCCGAAAAAGTTCTACCGGAAGATTTGAAATTGCGCTTATTGGGTGCCGATCAAAGTAAATTAAAAGATCATTTTAAAAAAGTTTTAGGAAAGTTTGATTCCAAGCAATTAAAAAGTTCTAATTTTGAATCAGAAAGAGCGCGGCGAATACAATTAGTTCAAAGTGTGTGGAATAGTGTTTTGACAGAGCAAAATACGTTATTTTTGCAACACGTTTTAAAAAATTTACTTGAAATTATTGAAGATTCTAAGCTTCCAAATCCTAAAGATTTAGTAAATTTTCTTATTGATTCTTTGGTGGCCAAACAATGCGAGAATGTGCAAGCAATGGTGGCGTATTTAAAAACAAAAAACTTTGCGGAATTTAAAAATAGAATCAGAAGGCGTTTTGTAGAATTACAGCAAAATATGCCGGAGGGAGGACGTCTTTTTGAAATCAACTCAAATATTTTTGCTCAGCTGCTTAACTCAAGCCCTAAGACCTGTCCAGCGTTGGTCCGACCTATGTTGATGATGTATTTAGGCAGTAAAGCTACTAAATTGTTGGGTGCTAAACCCTAGAATTAATTTTGCTTGAGTCCCTTTTTGCGGCGTAACTTATGGTAACTAATAGCAAAATGGTGTGCATAGTCTCGAATTGCAATCAATAACTGCCCTGCTTTGCTATGCAAGTCAATTTTTTTGCCTTCGGGCAAGCTATCGCTGTAAATAGTTTCTTCACGTTTTGCCAAGCTTATAATAGTTGCATTGGGCAAAACTGCTTTTGCGGCGCTTAACTGTCCTTTTCCTCCATCAATCATCACAAGATCGGGAATTTCTTCGGGATTGCGATATCTGCGGGATATAATTTCTTGCAGAGCTGCATAATCATTTTGTGTCTCAAGTGTTTTAATTTTGAATCTACGAAAATTATTTTTGTCTGGTATTCCATTACTAAATCGTACACAAGAGCCCACAATGTAACTGCTTTGAAAATGGGAAATATCAAAGCAGTCTATGCGTTTTATTTCTTTATTAATTTCCAAGAATTTCGCGAGTTCATCCAATGATTCATCGCGTGGAGTAATATGAGTTGGTGTGGTTGCCACAAAAATATCATGTTTATATTTCTTCTCATGAAAGCGGGTGCGAATAGTCTCAAAGATAGTGTCAAGATTAGTGATATATTCGGCTAATCTCCGCGCATTTTCAAACGCCATGGCTTTATTATATTCTCTGAGCTTTTCTTGCAAATTTTTCAGCGATTGTTTGTGATTATTACGCAGTACATCCATTGCAAGATTTATTCTGAATAAATAATCAGCGTTATCAAAGCTTGCCATACAGGTGCCCGCACAGCGTCCAATGTGAAAATCAAGGCATCCATTGGGAATTTTTTTGTTACAGATTTTGAGCTTAAAGGTTTCTGTTAAATAGGCTGCTACGCCACGAGCTTGGCGCTTATGTAAAAAGGGCCCAAAGTAGGTTCCTTTTTTGGTTTTGTTTCGCACCACTTCTAAAGTTGGCAATTCTTCATTAGTGCTAAAAAAAAGATATAAAAAAGGCTGCCCCTCAGTGAGTAAAACATTATATTTAGGCTTATGTTCCCCGATTATTTGAGCTTCTAGTAAGAGAGCTTCGGTCTCATTTTTAGTAAGAATATAATCAATGTCGGCATATTCTTCTACAAGAGCCATCACTTTCCAATCATGGGCTTTTTGAAAATAAGAATTTACCCTATTAAATAGGGATTTTGCCTTGCCCACATAGATTACCACCCCGTCTTTATCCTTAAAATAATAGACGCCGGCAGCCTTGGGAATTGTTTTTGTATGTTTTTTGGGAATTGCCATAGATTTATACCTCGCGAGTATACAACCATTATGGCAAAAATTGCATATTTGTCAAGTTTTTTAATCAAAACAAGAGGTCTCGTTTGTTAAGAATTTACTTACCAACAAAAACATTTATATTTATAACCAGTTCAATTCGTTTATATCAGAATTATAAAAAACTATTTGAGTGAGCGCTGCCATGTTGTACCGTTTTCGTTTTGCAGTTTTTGGGTTTGGATTACTACTTGCTGGTTGGACCGGGTATAAAATTCATCGATATTTTTTTGATGATACCATTCCTCAAATTACTATGAGTGGTATTGATGAAAGTGGATTTTATGCAGGAGATATTTCCTGCAAAGTTGCCAGTACCAAAAAAGGTGATCTTTCAGTGTGGCTTGATGGCCAGCCGCTTATTAGCCATTACCGCTTGAGTTTACGAGAGCATGAGCATCCATTTATCATTCCTTCAAAAACAATGAATAATGGTAAGCATACGATTAAAATAGAATTAGTTGATGCTTCATATGCTAAGCACAAAGCAGAAATTGAGCGTACATTTTATGTAGATAATACGCCACTGCAAGCTGCATTTGTGAGATCTGAAGCAGATTACAAAGTATTTCAAGGCCGTACGCTTCATTTGCAGTTCCAAGCAAATAAGGAGATTAAAGAAGCAAAAGTAAAAGTACTCTCTCAAGAATATGATTGTTTTGCAGAATCTAAAAATTCTTCTATTTATGAATGTTTTATCCCTATTTCTTGTGAAGAAGCACCCAATGAATATCTGCTGAGTGTTGATCTTACTGATAAAGTGGGTAACTCATTAAATCTTGAGAGCAAGTTTCAAGTTGTTTTATTTCCCTTCAAAAAACAAACATTACAAGTAAGTGCGGAAAAGGTTGCCGAAGAAAAGGCGCTTGGCATTGATACAGCAAAATTGGAATCAATAGTTGATGAACTCATAAAGCAATCACCCCATGAAAAATTATGGCGCGGGCCATTTGTAGTACCTATTGATGCAGCACGCGTTACTTGCGAATTTGGTACGATAAGAACAACTCAAGAAAAAGGAAGATATGCACACAAAGGATTAGATGTTGCAAGCATGCCAAAAGCAGTTGTTTGGGCTCCTCAAGATGGTATTGTGGTGCATAAAGAGCGATATGGATTTACCGGAAATACCGTGATTATTGATCATGGATGGGGAATGCTTTCATTATTTTTTCATCTAGATAGTTTTGCTGATATTAAAGCAGGTCAAAAGATTGCAAAAGGTAACCCGATTGGAACTTTGGGCAAAACCGGTTATGCAACTGGCTATCACTTGCATTGGGAAATGAGACTTAATAATATTCAAGTAGATCCAATGCAATGGACCAAGACAAACTTTTAATCCTTTGAGACGTATCTGCGATACTCCTCAGGATGAAAAGAAGCTTTTAGTTCTTAAATACCGCTCGCTCTGACCCGCTCAAGTTCGGGAATAAAACGCCCCGGCTTGCTCGCCGTAGCTCCGGTGTAGGAGCGAAGGCTGGGTTGAAGAAGCGTAAGCGGAGGAGAGTAATAATGTATCGCAAACGAATCTATTTTAATTTGTTACATACTAAAGTGCATCTGCTATATGGATGCACTTTTTTTTTCTTGTTAATCATATGCGGATTTTGGTGGTTACAATTATATAAACCACTGGTAGCATCCAATCAAGCTTTAGAAAATGATTTAACTATTACCTTCAAGAAATTGCAAAGTGAAAAAACATCAGAAAAATTAGCCAAAGAACTTCAAAAGAAGTTTTCTAATTATAAATCAGTTATTCCTAATTTAAAAAAAGATGCAATGCTCTGTTCATTAGTATCATTTGCGCAAAAAAATAATTTGCAAGTGATAAGTGCGCGATTATGCAGACAAAAAAATAAAGCATGGTGTTCCTGGCAAGAGATACAAATAGAATGCCGCGGATTATATGATCAAATTATCTCTCTTTTTGAGCAGCTTGCCAATTATAAACCGATAATAAGTTGCAAATCTTGTGATATTACACGAAATGATAAAGATACTTTTACTATGCGTGCATTGTTTGCAACATATTTAGTTTAAAAAAAAAGACCCTTCAACTAGGAACAGCTGAAGGGTTAGGGGGGTGAACAATACGAAGAAGTACTGTTCATTAGGGACATTGTAAAAAAGTTATACGCTTGGGATGATCCTAGCAACCGTGAAAAAAGTTGTCAAGAAAATTAGTTTTGTGTTTTGATGGTTACATGATTGTAACGATTGGAAGCTTTTTTTTGGTAACAGGTTTTTGTTGTTGAGTTTCTGTTTGCTCAGTAGTTGTTGCAAGAGATGATTCAGAAAATAGTTGCTGTGCTGCGTGGGATCCTGCCATGGCAAGGCGATATGCTTGTTCGTATAAAAGAATATGCATCAATGTTGCCGTGTTTATATTGTTAAATAAACTTACAAATGCAACAATCGCATGAATATGCAATACATCTGCCAGCCCACTGTTTAAAGCAACTTTAATATTATTTAATACGCCAGATTTTTCTTGAGAAATTTGTGGTGAAGTTGTTGATTTTGAAAAAAATTGTGATGAAAGTGAAAGCGCTGTTTGCAATCCGAGTGCTTGTGTTGCTGCCATGAATGCGTTAGAAACTAATGTGTTGCTGCTATATAATGAAGCACCTAAAAAAGTTGCAAGCAATGCCAATTGAGATGCTTTTCCTAAGGTTGTTGTTGCGGTGCCGATTTCTTGGCCCGCTGCATAGCCTGCTCCGCTGCTTAATGCAGCCGTAAAAGGAATGGTCGGATCAAAGTGAGCAATAAGCAAATAGCCGGTGCCGGTTGTCAATGCCCACCACGGAACATTGCTCGCCACAGTTGAAATAATAACGGGAACACCTTTAGTCTTGAAAATATCTGTGCTTACTTGTGCAATAGTTGGTAAAGCAGAAGAAGTATTAGTTTGCGGTAATGTAACGGTAAACTGCCCTACTTGATTAATAGGATCTACTACCGTGCCGGCGTTAAATTCAGTAACCGCCATAGCAGGCGCTAGGAATGTATAAGTAAGAAAGAATATACTAAATGCTCTTCTAAACATATAACCTCACAACAGTTATTAGCTTTTAACTGGTAATAAGTTGCCCCTGAGTTCCCAGGTACCCATTAGCAGTAAGATAATGTATCTCATTTTGACTAGCTTGCTCTAATCTTTTGCCAGCATATCTATAAGCAATTAAATGATTTTTGTCAGCATAAAAGAATTTTCCTATTTATACCTTAACTATACCAGAAAAGCCCAATTCTGTAAAAGTGTTTCTATTTGTAATTTTATACCTGTAAAATTAGGCAATGCGCTGCTTGGTGACAGTTGCTTTAAGGGCTTGGAAATCAGGTTTTTGGGCAGCGAAAGTGACTATTTCAGGAGGAATTTGGGGGTTGGCTCCTTCTTCAATAAGAAGCTTAAGTAGGGCAAGATTATCATTGAAAAAGGCTAAATAAACGGGTCTTCCGGCCGGGGTACTTGCATCAATCTGGCAACCCAGGCTCAGCATTAAAGAGGCTGCTAAAATACCCGGGCGATCACAAGCATTAAAAAAAGCAGTTTCTTGAGATATTCCTTGGACTTCTGTGTTGAAAGGAATGCTTTTTAGCAGGGGTAAAATTTCTTGAATTTGGGCATCGGTTGCGGAATTAAAAAATTTCATTAAAGGGGTATTTTGATATTGATCCTGAGATTCCAAATAAGTCTTGAGCTCATTTGAATTGCCCAAAAGTTCTTTTATTTTGGTGTATTCTTCCATTCCACAACTGAGACGGCACATTAAAGTGGCGCACGCAAAGATCATTTTCATTTCAGTATCCTATCAACAACATTTGTTTAGGACTTTCATCTGCAAAGATATACTTTTGGCAAGTGAATTTGCAACTTGATTATCTAAAGTGAATAGATTTACGTGAAAGTGGTATTGCTATTATGTGCAAGCCACTCAAGTTCTTTCTGGTTGTTTGTGTTTTTAAAATGTTTTTGCGCGATACAAAAATTTGCATGATGCTTTTTAAGCATATACAAAGCATGTTCATAATATTTGTTGTGCGGATCTTGAATATAATTTTTTAAAATTTCGATTAAATAGGGTGTGTTTTGTCTTTGCAATGAGCGTGCATCAGTTTGCTCGTATTCATCTGCTTGGCATACTTTTTCAATAAGTTGCTTGGGCCCATAGGTAAATGCAGCAAATGCAATGGTATCTTTTGCTTTCTTTCTTTCTTGTATTGCTACTTGGCGATCTTGCCAGTAGACCAATAATGAAGCAAGACCGGCCACGGTAGCAGTGCTGAGCGCAGTCATAGGTCGAAAAAATCCAACAAGAGTAAGAATGCCGCCGCAGGTTTTTACAATGAGCCGCGCTTTGGGATCTTCATGCAATTGCATGCGGAGTTCTTTAAAAAAACTATCATCAGAATTCTCTAATAAAATTATCGATTGCTCCATAGAATGCAATGAAATAGAGATAAGACATACTATCAAAAAAACGGCTCTCATGATATTCCTTTACTAATCTTGTTTCTGATCAGGAAGGTTGTTTGTGATCATGTAAGTGCATGTGTACACTCAGCGGTGAGAATTGCTGATCTGTTTTGCAGGTTTGCATGGTGGTGTAAAAATATTTCTGCAGCTTTTGAATAATTATCAGCTTCTTGCTTTTTGGAGTCTCTACAGCAAAATTCATATTTAAGTAATGCTTCAAAAAGAAAATGAGTATTTTGTTCTTCTAAAGCGTGGGCATCAGTTTCACCATAACAGTTTCTCGAGGCAAATTCAGTTACTTTGCCAAATTCCTCCTTTTGCACTGCGGAAAAAGTCTTGAGAGAATACTGCCTTATTCGTTTTTGTGCTTCAGATACCGTCATATCAGGAAGTACACATAATAAGGGAGTATGGCAAATAGACATTGCTGCTATGCATGCCCAAGGATGAATCTGATATGCCAATACAGGAATTGTTGCATAAACGAATCCAGCCAGACTAAAAGTTTTGGGGTTTTCTTTTATCTGATGTTTAAACTCTTTAAGCCCCATAGAAAATTTTTCAAGGGCGGTATAATCCCGTATGGTATGTTTGTCGATCATGCTGTGCAAACGGAGTGAACTCATTAACAGTAGGATCAATATATGCCTCATTTTTTTAAGATCTCCTTTTTTTATATTATAAATATAGCAATTGTCCTTAATCACAAATAGTGTTTACGCAATTTTTACTTTCTTTTTTTGCATCTTTTCAAGAATCGGCAATACTTCTTGTGGCATCGGTGGTAATTGATCCGATATGAGCATCTATTTAATATCATGATTAGTGGTAAGATTAATCAGGCGATAACCTTTTATGTCCGTGATATCTTTTCGAGCGCCTATATTTAGTAGATAAGCGACGACTTCTTTTTGATTATTGTTACATGCAAAAAATAAAGGAGTTCTGCCTGTGTAGATATTTATTATGTATGTAATTGATTAATGGGTTCCACTGATAAAATTCTTAATTAGGGTAAATGCCGTCGGATCCTTTGCCAACTCTTTTGAGGACGCTGTTTGAATAATCTTGCCATCCTTCATCAAATGAATAGTGCAATCCAAGCGCTCGATTAAAGAAGTATCATGGGTTGCAACTAGCACAATATAGCCTTCTTTTACCAATTCTTGAATATTATTGGCCACATGCGCTGTGAGAAGTGGATCGAGTGCAGAAGTGGGCTCATCTAGGCAAACTACTTTGGGTTTGAGTGCCAGTGTTCGTGCGAGTGCCAATCGTTGTTTTTGCCCACCAGATAAATCACCCGGATACATATTCGCTTTATCGCTCAAGCCATAATGATGAAGCAATTGCGTGGCAATGGTATTTGATTCGGAATTGGTTTTATTTAAGGCTTTTTCTAGTGCAAGGGTAATATTTTCTTGCACCGTGAGATGATCAAACAAGTTAAAATTTTGAAATACAAAGCCCACGGTGTGAGTTTTGTTAACGTTTTCAAGATCTAATGGTTTGCCATCAAGGATAAAAATGCCGGTGTCAGGCGTTTCTAAATTATTGAGTACGCGCAATAAAGTTGATTTGCCGACCCCAGAAGATCCTAAAAGTACCGCAATTTCACCCTTTTTTACGTCTAAATTCACCTGATCAAGAATGGTTTTGCTACCAAATTTTTTAGAAAGATTTTTAATGTTTAGCATGGGTATTCACCTTCTTTTCAAACCAATTTATCAGCAATGAAAGAGTAGTTGTGATAAGTAAATAGATCATGGCAACCGCGGCAAACACGGTGAGTGCGTCGAACGTTCTTCCTCGAATAAAGATACCTACCTTCGTCAACTCAGTCACGCCGATTACTGAAGCCAAACTTGAATCTTTTACGAGTGTGATAAATTCATTGCCCAATGCGGGAATCACTACACGAAATGCCTGAGGCAGGATCACATAGCGCGTGATTTGTAATGGTGATAGGCCAAGCACGCGGCCCGCTTCCATTTGCCCACGGCCAATGGAGCGAATGCCCGCCCTAATAATCTGGCTCACATACGCGGCGCTATTAAGCCCAATAGCAACTACGGCCACCCAAAATGCAGGTAAACTGATGCCAAATTGGGGCAATACAAAAAAAGCAAAGGTGATCTGAATAAGCATGGGAATGCCACGAATAATAGTGACATACAGCCCAACCAACCAACGCGCGAGTTTTGATTTGCTCGTTTGGGCCACGCCCAGGAGAGTGCCCAGCGCAATGCCAATGGAAGTGCTTAAAGCCGCAATTTGTAACGTAACCATTGCGCCTCTGAGAAGTAGAGGTAACGATTCTTCAATAAGTTGAAAATCTATCATAAAAACCTTATAGGTAATAATCCTTATTCTTTTAGAATAAGAAAATTATTACGTATGGACAAGGATCTTCTATAGGCGGTTTTTTAAATGTTCGCTCACCATACGCAATACAATGAAGGGGGTAATGGCAGAAATTAGGAGCCCGCGCTCATTAAAAATAAAGGCCCATATAAGTGCAATCCCTGTTGATGCAAGTAGCATCAATGACGCGGATCGGATTTTTTTTGGATCACCCGTGCTTCCAATAAATCCATAACGAGTAAAAAAAGTGGCATAAATACCCACTAAAAGGACAGCTGCGATAAAGCTCGGCCCTTTATAAGCTCCTAAAATGGAAAGACAGGGGTTTATTTGAAATAGGAAAAAGAACGCAGAGGCAACTAAAAAGAGATTTGCGCCCATCATGAGCCGATCAAGAATGATACCGCTTATATATTGCAAAGTGGTAAGCACTATTGCAAGCAATGCGCCAATATAAAAGGGCTCTTGCCACGCAACGCTGCATGAAGTGAGCAGTTGTTTTATACGGGCATAAAATATAAAGGCAAGAATAGGAACAAAAGAGAGTAATGAAATGAAAAATGATTGATTAGAGTTTTTTGGACTTGTCATAGCATCAACCTGGCTAACATCTTTTAATTTTAAGTATTCATTGTTTTGATACTAAGTGCAAATATATTTTTAATTTCTGATTGTATAGTTTATGATTTTCAATATAATTACTTAAATACAATTAAATTAGCAGGAAGATTATGCTCACGTTTTTATTCTATTTATGTACGTTTATTTTCTCACTTTCAATAGCAATGGAAAAGCCGCTTCAAAAAACTATGTATGCTTCCAAAGAAATTGTGAGCGAAGCAGTTACGGCAGTAACCAATGATCATCTAAAGTGCCTGAAGGTGCTTTTAGAAACTTATATTTTTGAGCAAAAAGATATGAAGCGATTACTCAGATACGCTATGGGAAGTAAACAACTTAATATGGAATTTATGGGAGCATTTGTTCTTCTTTTGCAACATGGAGCTCCAGCAGATTTTAAAGATAGATTTGGTCATTTTGATGAGCCAGAATACGAGGTAACTTTATTGGAGTATGCAAAGAAAGAATATCCAAGCTATGTTTTCCCATTGCAATTATTTGGAGCAAAACCTCTCATTAGCGACTTTGGCAATCAGGGCAAAGCATTTTTACGTAGCCAAACCACTGGCAGGCCGATACCGTTGGCGCTTACAAGACAATATTTGGCAAATCATGCAACAACGCGTTGTAGATCTCTTCAAGAAGCCGTACGCCATGAAGATATTAATGCTTTAAAACTATTGCTAGCAAAGCAATGTGTGGGTAATCATCAAGAAAAAGATAGACAATTATGCTTTGCAGTTGATGCAGCTATTTCATTAAATTCAACTGAAGCAATAGATGAATTGGCTAAATATGGTGCGCCCATTGCAGAACGTTTGAATTTGCATTTTCTATTTCATCCGGAAGTAATAGAACATTGTGCACGTAATAAATATATTACCTTGCAGGATCTTGGGGCTTATAAAACTCGTATTCCTGAGAATCGGATTGGGAGTATGTGGACGTGGACACAGCAACAATTTGAGGCTCACATCGCACGACTCAATGCCGCAATTAATTCTGCCATGCGCTTTCTTGAACGCCAAGAATTACAAGAAATAGAAGCTCATAAAAAAGCAAGAGTAGAGAAAAAAGATGAGTAATTTTAAAAGCAAAGTCTTAGAAGTTGTAAAGCAAATTCCTGCAAGCAAAACACTCACGTATTCTCAAGTTGCTGCACTTGCAGGCAATCCCAAAGCTGCACGAGCGGTGGGCATGATCATGAGCCAAAATTATGATTCTGAAGTGCCCTGCCATCGTGTGATTCGTGCCGATGGCAAACTTGGTGGCTTCAATCGCGGTGGTATAGAAAAGAAAAAGCAGCTTTTGCAAGATGAAAAAGCTGCTGCAACAAAATAATTTATGGATATTAATTATAAATGCCACTTTTGTTTTAATGCATTAAGCGTGCCATCAGCTTCAAGCTGATCAATCGCATCTTGAATTTGTACCACCAAATCCGGGTATTTTTTAGAAATTGCAAGCGCATATTCATCAGTAGTATCAGGGATTGGAGTAACAGAGAATTTTTCAGCTCCATAATGATTTAGGAATGGCTTTACATTGTTTTCTGCTGCAACAAGCGCATCGATTCTGCCGCTCGTAAGCGCCATAAATGATTCGATTGGGCTTGAAAAACGAACTAATTTAGGGCCCGTAATTGCGCTCATATAATAATCAGCCGTAAATCCTTCATTTACTGCTACATTTTTATTTGTAAGTTCATCAATTGTTTTTAATGGAGAATTGGCAGGGCTTACAATTAAAAGCTGATCCCCCTTTAAATAGGGTCTGGTAAAGTTTACTTGCTGCGCACGTTTTTCTGTTGGGGTGATTCCTGAAGCAATTATTTGTAATTGACCTGTTTGGAGTGCGGGAATAAGTGCATCAAATGGCATGTCTTGCAGTTCAAGTGTTTTATCCATTACTTTTGCAATTTCGGTAATGAGATCAATATCAAAGCCGACAATCTGATTATTTTCCATAAAACTGAATGGAGCATATTCCGAATTAGTACCTACTAAA
>BTUB01000035.1:0-11613 GCA_045863215.1 Candidatus Babeliales bacterium
CACTAAGTTGGCTACCTTAGGCCCTTTTTCGCATACTGCACATATTCTTGCCATTGTGAAATATTCCTTTAAAAATCTTGTCTGATTTATGAAAGAAAAAGCTTTCTCTTCATAAAAATTAATGAATTTACTGTTAATAATACTATAAATAAGCCTTTTTTCAACCTCCCGTTCGTTTCGAGTGAGAACAAAGTCCGAATCGAGAAATGTTTACCTCTCGACTCATCTATAAGGCTCGCTCGAGGTGAACGGGGTCACCATAAAAGTATTTTTTCAACTAAAGCTGTGAGTTATACGCGGCTTAATATCAAGAAGCTGATACACTTCTTCAGCATACAAAGTTTCTTTCTCAAGCAAAGCCTGAGCCAACTTCTCTAATCTTTCGCGATTCGCTTCTAAAATAGCCTTAGAATGCGCATAAGAATCCTTAAGGATAGAATGCACCTCTTCATCTATTTTTTGCGCCGTCCCCTCTGAATACTGATATCCATATCCAGGAGCTGTTTGGCCATAGATTACCGGACCAATTTTATCTGACATTCCAAACATCGTTACCATCTTTCTGCCCAATTCCGTGGCTTTCACAAAGTCACTGTAGCATCCGGTGGTCACATTCCGATCTTCAAACACCAAATCTTCGGCAGCTCTGCCACCCATTGCCACCTTAATAGAAGCAAGAATCTCAGATTTGGTTTCTTGATACTTATCTCTTTCGGGGAGCCACCAGGTGACGCCTAATGCTCGACCGCGGGGAATAATAGTTACTTTATGAAGCGGCTCAGTATCTTCAGGAAGACTGAGCAATACCAATGCATGGCCTGCTTCATGATATGCAGTCAGCTTTTTCTCTTCTTCAGAGAGCATTACTGTCTTGATTTCTTTACCCACAATAATCTTATCGCGCGCCTCTTCAAAATCTTTCACTTTCACCGTATCTTGATTGGTTTTAGAAGCAATTAAAGCCGCTTCATTGATGATATTTGCCAAATCGGCACCTGAGAATCCAGGAGTGCCACGTGCAATTTTAGAAAGGTCCACTTCAGGATCAATTTTAACTGATTTAGCATGTAATCTTAAAATTTGTTCACGGCTGGTAAGATCCGGATACGGCACTTCAACTCTGCGATCAAAACGGCCCGGGCGCAAGAGCGCTTTATCCAATACATCAGGACGGTTTGTTGCGGCAATCACGATTACAGATCCGCCGGTAGTTTGGAATCCATCCATCTCAGTTAAAAGCTGGTTTAATGTCTGCTCACGCTCATCATGGCCACCGCCTAAGCCACTGCCACGATGACGGCCCACCGCATCAATCTCATCAATAAAGATGATACTTGGTGCATGTTTACGAGCCTGGGCAAAAAGATCGCGCACTCGTGCAGCACCTACGCCCACAAATACTTCAATAAAATCTGATCCGCTAATACTAAAGAAGGGGCAATTTGCTTCACCGGCCACCGCTTTTGCAAGTAATGTTTTGCCATTTCCTGGCTCACCCACGAGCAAAATGCCGCGTGTAATTTTTGCACCCAAGCGCTTAAATTTATCCGGGTGCTTTAAGAAATCTACCACATCTTTCAGCTCTTCTTTTGCCTCCGCAGCACCGGCCACTGAATTGAAATTTTCTTTGATCGCAGAAGGCATAAACATCTTGGCACGGCTTTTACCCATGGAGAAGATATTGCCTGCACCGCCATTACCGCCGCCATTTCCGATATTGCGTGCCTGACGATAAATAAACCATCCTAAAAGCACGAGGCCTCCTAAAATGGAAAGAAGCATAGACACATACCAGATATTAAACTGGTTACTATTATTTACCACTGAGAATTCTACTTGATGGCTTTTAAGCACTTCCCACGGCTTAGCTTTTTCAGGCGCAACCGTCTCAAAGTTGCTTCCCTCTTTAAATTTACCAAAAATCTCTTGGCCATTAATTTGAGCCTGTTTAATCTGATTTTGCTCCACTTTTTCTAAAAAAGTAGAGTAAGGGATCACGGCCGTTTGGCGGGTATAATCAGTAAGTCTGGCTAAAATGAGAATACAGCCAACCAAGAATAATACCCCGAGAATTAAATTGCGAGGACCACCCTGAAATTGCATATTTTTATTATTTTTTGCATTATTTGTCATAATCTACCTAGCATCTGGTTGTGCAATAATACTACTAGAAAAACTTCTTGCTTAAATTGAATAATTGCATAGTTAATGAAGATACTAGTAGTTTAAATATATATTAAAAATTGTCGATAGGTAACTTGAGTCAACTTATATCAAATAATATTAAAGGGTTTTCGTTTTTTCATACGATTGCAATGCCATGAGCATGGTAGAAAACCGTCTTTTAATCTTCTGATCATTCACTCGTGCAAGATTTTTGATTAATTCCATTCCACTTTTACCCCTGATACAAGCATCTGCCACAATCACTGTCTTAGCTTCACCAACGGCATACAGATTTATGCCTTGGTCAACTAACTCATAAATGATCATTCGAAAATTTGCATTATCACTATGAAGATAGTTTTCGATAGCTTCATAGAGTAATTTGACACCCAATTGTCCTACGTCTTTATTACGATTTTTATATTCTTCGAATAATGCAGCAATAATACGAGTATCTCCCGCACAGTTAACATTCCCCAGTGAAACTTCTAAAGGTAATACTCTTAAAGAATGATTCTGAAAAAAATAACATCCAGGAATACTGGGATCAACAGCACATTTCAATAAGGCCTTCGTATTTTCAATTGATTGAGCTTCAACGGCATGCAATAGCATTGATTGGGCGATCCACTTATTTTCTAACCCTTTCCATTTATCAAATAAGACCGCAATAAGTGGTGCGTATGGCTTAGTGACCGCAACCTTTCGCAATAAAATGCATTCATCGGCAACAGAACAAAAATCGGCATTGACAATTCTTCCAAAAGGAAGCGTATTTATTTCCAGCTCTTTTTTTAGTAACTCAGAAAGATCTAGTTGCGCAACCTCATCATATTTTTGTTCAAAATCCGGTTGTACCATTGTAAGCATTTTTGCTATCGTTTCACTTTTTTTATTATCCACTGGAGGTGAATCCATTGCTATGAGGGGTGACACCACGAAGCAAAAGAGAACAATGTTTTTCATAAATAACCTTAAAATATTTTGAATATTAAGAAACTGTATAATTTTTTAGCTCTCTCGTGTTGGAAATTCGTTATAAATTTCTGACCAAGTTGAGGATGCACAACAATATTTTGAATAGATAAGGCATGCATACTACAACAATCGTTGTTTATCAAATAAATTTAGAATTTCTGTCGCATTGCATGCTTGAGCTAATTCTCGTGCGGTATAATATTTTTTTAAATCAGCTTTATCTTTATGATTATAATTTGCTATTTTTTGTTTCTCATCAGGACTTGCTCTATAGGAAAGAAGAATCGAAATTATTGAAAATGTTTTGGTCATATCTTTACCTTTATCATCAGCTTCAACATAGTTCACTACCGCACGAACCAGGGGCAAATTATCATATATCTCATAATGTTTATTAGGATCAGCATGCCCTTTAAGAAGTGATTCCAATAGCTCAAGATCATTAGAATCAACTGAGGTATAAAGAGGTGATTCTTTAAAAGAAAAATGTTCTTCTGCATTACAGGCTTCATTATTAGGATCAGCACCTGCTTCTAATAATATTTGCACATTAGAATATGCTTTATGGAAAACTACTTCATTTATTAATCTAAAAATTCTTCCATTTTCCAAAAGACAAAAACTATTTGGATCAAGTATACGCATCCCATTTTTTTCTTTGAGTAATTCTTGTAAAATCGGCGCATATTTAGGATTGATACATACCTTTCTTACATGCTCAAATGCTTCCCTTTCTAACCATACAGGCTGTGGAGGCAAAGATAAATATCCTTCAACTTTATGTTTTAATTGTGGCTTACAAAGAAGCTGCACTTGTTGTAATACTCGTTCCACTTCCTCAGGAAGCGGTGTCTCCATAGCAGATAATACAAAATAATTCGCTATCAAAATGCTAACTAACAATCGGAAATTCATTATAAACTCCTGACCATGTGGGCGATGCACAACAATATTTGGCATCGGTTACATAAGTATATTCTTGAGTAATCGTATTAAATAAAGCAATGCGATTCGTTTTACCATTATCCACTGGACACATTAAAAAAGTACCGCATGGTGACCAGCTACATTCTTCTTTTTGGGCCGCATCAAATGTGAGTTGCATATGCACCTTTTTAGTAAAATCATACGCAAATAGTTGCATTACTCCATTTACCATTCTTGCATAGGCTAGCTGATTTCTTTGCACACAACATGAAGGAGATACACAATATCCATCTTTGGTAAGACGCGTTAACTGTTTATCTTCCATAGAATAGGCATAAATTTGGGGCTGACCCGTTTCAAAATCGGAGCTAAAATAAATCGTTTTTCCATCAGCGCTATAACATGGTGCAAAATTATTACCTGGGTTATTGGTTAGCTTGCTTAGTTGTTTATTTGACCAATGATACAACTGACAATTTCCTGATCCACGCGTTGCACAATATACCACTGATGATCCTCCAGGTCCAAACGTGGGCTGCATATTAATTCCTTCAAAATTAGATGCCATGATTCGCTTCTTATCCATGCCAATCGCCATCATCCTCACATTTGCATTTGTATTTTCTGAATAAAAAAGAAGCGGGCGATTTGGATCATTGTTCCAACGCGGACTCACACTAATAGTAGGAAATTCCACCAACAATTCTGGATTACTTACATCATAATCGGCCATATAAATATAGGAATAATGTTTACCATTTTTTAAAGGCTTTTCTTGAGTATACGCAATTTTAGTAGAAAAAAAACTCGGCTCACCCGTAAGCGTTTCTTGCAATGAATCAGCAAGCGCATACGCCGTTGCACGCAGTACCAATCTTTTAGCAACTTTTTTACTTTGTATGGTTTCCTGCTGCTCAGTATCAAACAAATGCCAATGATAATCATTTGGATGTGATTCTAAGAAAATAATGTAATCATATCCTTTTTGCTTATATGCTCCTGCTTCTTTTCTTTTGATGAATGAGGATGATGATTGCATAGTAACCTCACACTGACCTTTAAATTCAAGTGCTTTTTTAATCAATTGTGCAATCTGCTGCAATTCAGCAGTTTCTTTGCCAATCATCATAAGAACTAATTGCGATTTTTTGTGATATTGCGCATGATTAACGGAAAAAGAAATTTCTTGTGCATAGCACACTAAATTTATACAAAAAAAGAGGTATAAAATTTTCATCATAACCATCACGGTTTAAAAGTAATTGCAAATTTTTTACCATATGCCCATCGTGCCGTAGTAATGTGAGCCGCTGCTTTTTTTGCAGCCGTATCAAAAAGTAAATTTCCTGATGCTTGAGTAAGCTCAATGTGCTTAATTACTCCTTCAAAATCTATCGTGAGCGTAATAATTGCTTGTAAATCTGATCGCATACCTGCAGGCGGCGCCCAATGCTGTGCAAGCTCTTGCTGAATATATTCTTGCGCTTGCAACGAATCCATCTCTTCTTGGCCAACATAGACAATATTGGCATCGACTGCTTTATCAATTGCTCCGTCTGTCGCAATTGAGGAATTTGTGGGATTATTATTTGTTACTTTAGTATCTTCAATTACTTTGTTTACAACTTCAGGAGTAATCTTTTTTTCTTCTACTTTTTGCTCAGGTTTTTCATTTTTTGATGGGGCTTTAGCTTCCGTTTTAGTCTCTTTTTTAGCAACAGTCTCTTTGTTCGATTTATCATTTTTTTTGTCGACTGCTTTTTTTGATTCTTTTGTAACTTTCGATCTTGGTTTTGTCTGTATTATTTTTACAATCGTAGCATCCGGCTCATCTTTTGGTGCTACAATAGATTTGGAACCCGAATTAGTTTTTTTTATAACTGCTGAAGTGGTTTTATTTTGTTGTTTAATTGATCGATGCAACGGCATAAATACAATTTCTGCATCCGGATTAATCATGCTACCAGAAATGGTGACATTAAAATTAGCCGTTCCTTGATAGGCTACAAACAATGCAATCAACACAAAAAGATGCAATAATATCGAACAAATAATTACCCATGCTTCTAATGAGAATTTGCTAAGCCATTTTGGTACTTGCCAATGCAACACGATCGATTCCCCCAATTCCTTTGATGTCTTCTACTAAGCCAAACACTTCTTTATAGGCAACTTCACCATCCCCTTTTACAAACACAGTTTTATTGCGCTGCCCTGCTACTCGTTTTTTTAATTGAGTAAGCAGTTGATCTTTTTTAAACTGAGTGCCATTTAAATATAGATGACGCTGTTTATCCAAATGCACTACTAAATCTTCTTGCACTCCCTGCACTTCCTGTAATTTTCCTTTGGGCAAATCAACCTTGATGGAATTATTAATCATGGGAGAAGTCACCATGAAAATAATGAGCAAAGTAAGACAGGTATCAATTAAAGGGGTGAGAGTAATTTCCGGAATTCCTGCACCTTCCGTGCGACGGCGCCTGCGACGAGCATATCGAGCCATACTACTTCCCCCTGTTTATTGATACATCAAGCGATTGGCGATCAGCATAAATTTATCGGATAAACTCACCAATTGCTGATCCAAACTTTTAATTTTAGTATTTAAATAGACAAACATTACAAGAGCGGGAATCGCAATCACCAAGCTTGCCATCGTAGTAATTAAAGCCTCAGCAATCCCTGGAGCAACGGTAGCAATATCAGCAGATTGTTTTTCACTAATTCGCACAAATGAATAAATTAATCCCCATACCGTGCCAAATAATCCAATTAATGGTGCAGCTGCTGCCGTGGCAGAAAAAAACGGCATGTATGATTCTTCTTGCGCTACTAATTCATCAATCACTTGATAACTATTATCACGCACCATTTCACGCTCTTCATGGGTAAGCCCAGCTCTTCCTTTTAATTTTGCACTTTCTAAAAGTGATTTTAAAAACATGAGATTACGATTAATAAAATGACCGCCGATAGTATTATTGAGGCGATAGCCAACACTGAGCAAATCATCAACATTTTGCACTGAATTTAATTGCTCATGCGCTTGCTTTAATTCTTTTTTCTTTGTGTTGAGAATAATCAACTTATAAAAAAAGAGTGCCCAAGAAATAATGGAAAGTACGAGAAGGAGAAGTAAAATACCTTTACAGATTGCATCTGATTGCGTGATTAAATGCCAGAGAGAATTTCCCATAAATGATGACATATGTTGTATCCTTTTTTATGAATAATCTTAATTTGATACAAAGTGTAACAAAAGCAGACGGGTATTAAAATAATTATCTTTTAATAATCAAAATTATTTTTAATCGGCCTCGGCGGCCGGTGCCCCAGGAGGTTTTCGCAACCATTCCTGCCGCATTCCCCGCGGAGGGGGATTTATTTTAAGATTCTTTTAAGTAATTCAGCCTTATCAGTAATTCCCTGATCGATTTGGATCTCATACGCTTGTTTCAAAAGCTGTCCCATGTATGGCCCTGGTTCAACTTTGCCTTCAAGATCACGGCCGAGTAACACCGGCTCTTCTGGCTTGTGAACCACATTTGCTTTTTGTGCCATTTTTAAAAATTCAGTAACTTCAGGTATTTCTTTAGTAAGTGGCTTACTATTGTCAGGATTTCTGCCTCGTTTATCCGCTAATGATACTTTAGCAAGCAATTCCATGGTTACATCCAGTGCCAATTTAAGAGCAAGCCGTTTGTATGCTGGTAATTTTGCGCCTGTTTTAGGATATGTGCCAGGTGCCATATGATAGCGCACCAGTTTTTCAACTGCACGAATTAAATCAACGCGACGTGTAATTCGTTTTAATAATGATTTTGCAAGTGGCACACCCGCCTCTTCATGACCAATACTACGAAGTCGTCCGTCAATTAGTTTAGTCGTACTTACTTTCCCCAAATCGTGGCACATGAGTGCATATAATGCGATTAATTTTTGTTCTGCTGATTCATAGTCTAACAAAACACCTCCATCGAGCGCTTGCATAGTATGCTCAAATACATCACCTTCGGGATGCCAATCTGGCTCTTGCTTAGTGCCGATAGTATCGGCAAGTTCAGGAAATATTTCTTGCAATCGGCCAATTTCTTTTAACCAACGAATGCCTAGTGAAGGTTGTGCCGATTTTAAAAGTAATTTATCAAACTCTGCTTCAATGCGCTCAACAGAAATTCCTTTTAAATCCATATGTTTGCACAATTCATTTAATGCATTATCCGGCGTAAATCCAAATCTTCCTATAAATTGCATTACACGAAATAAGCGCAAAGGATCTTCTTTGAATAAGTTAGCATCAGGAGCACGCAAAATCCTTTTTTGTAAATCCTCACATCCACCCCATGGATCCACTAATTCAAACGTATTTAAATCTATACCCATGGCATTAATAGTAAGATCTCGCCGCTTGAACGCATCTTCTATCTTCATAAACGGATCAATTTTTACTTCCGGATGTCTTCCAGAACTATCTGCACGGGGAAGTGACCAATCGATATCCAATCCATGCAATCTCAATACACCAAACGCTTTACCTACCAAGCTCACAGGACCAAATTCAGATAAGATTTTTTGCAGTTGATCTATCGTAAGTCTATGCACTTCAATATCAAGATCTTTAATAGGCAATCCCAAAAGGAGATCCCTCACCGCTCCTCCTACTAAAAAGGCTCTTCCTTTTTGTGCAGTAATTTTTTTGATAATATCTTCAACATGAGGATAGTGATTAATAAGATTCAGCAAGAAACTTTTACGAGGTTGATCAAATATAGTACAGTTCATATTATTTAATTTGGATTAAGGAGTTTAGAATGCGTAATCTATCTTTTGTTAGTATTTGTAGCATTATTTTAATGCAAAGCACAATCGCTGACTTTTCTTTTAAAAAATTATATCACACTTTTATTCCACCTAAATTACATCAAGAAACGGTATATGAAAAAATTAATCCTAAAACTGCCAGTTTACTTTCTGTGAAAAATGAATGCGGAAATGTAAGCATTTGCACTGATGAGAATGAAACATTAGTCGCCTTAAAAGTCACTAAAAAATCACCTCACCAAGAACGTTTGGCCAAACTATGCTATAAACAACAGATAATAGGTCAAGAATTAGTAATTGAACATAATGGACAAGATTTACAAGAATATGAAAACATCAATTTTGATATCATTGTGCCTCAAAATCTTGCACAAACCATCACCACAAAAACAGGCAATATCCTTTCTAAAGATTGCACAGCCCCTTCCCGATTGAGCACCGTGAATGGAAATATCGAAGTATGCAATGCACACAATAGTGTGGATGCTCTTACGCAAGAAAAAGGAGTAATTGCCTTCACAAATCCGCATGCACGAGTTAAGGCGCAAACAAAGAATGATAATATTCGTATTTTTAACTCTTACCATTCAGTGATAGCCAACTCCCAAAATGGCAATATTCTACATAGCGCCAAAGAGATCCCGTCTACCGCCATCATCGATCTTGCATCGGTGTCTGGCAGTGTTGCGTCACACCTGCCTGCAGAAGTAAATGCGGAGATATATGCTTACACCGAGCGTGGCACTATCACCTCAGATCATATGATCACTTTAAAGCCACAAACTACTCAACTTAATCGCCAGGCATGGAAACGTTTGCAAAAAGAGATTGAGGGAACTTTAGGATCCGGTGAAGCACGAATTAAATTGAGTTCGAAAAAAAATGATATTAAATTGCTAGAAATAAAAGCATAATAATTGGAGCCAACCGGGGTCGAACCGGTGACCTCATGAATGCCATCCATGCGCTCTACCAACTGAGCTATGGCCCCAAACATTATTCTATCTTAAGCGCTCACTTATTAAGCAACGGCTCAAAAAACTAATTTCTAATTGATCAGAGAAAAAAAAGAGATATAATCAGTGTAACTTTATTAAGCTAAAAATCAATTATAATCTCAATTAATAGCATCATGAGGAAATATGTTTTCTAAAACTTTTACGTTTTTATTTATGGCCCTTTTATGCTATATCACACCAATCACTTTTTCTCTTGAAACTCAAAATGTTACTCAATTTCAAGAAATGCGAGAACACGTTACCTCACAGGCTGAAATTCCTGCAATTCAAAGCACTGCATCAACCTGGCTTACCTGGCTGACCGATAAAATTACTCAAAGTGATTCGCTTTTATTTAGATTACTTTTGGTATTCTTGCTTGGCCTACTCATGAGCCTCACGCCCTGCATTTATCCCATGATCCCTATTACCGCAGGCATTTTGCAATCTCAAGGCAGTAAATCTTTACTCACGAGTTTTTCACTTGCGTTAAGTTACACAGTGGGCATTGCAACAACTTTTGCTATTTTAGGTCTTTTGGCCGCATTTGCCGGACAAGCCATGGGCCAATTGATGAGCCATCCTTTATTTGTGATCCCCTTGGTTTGTTTACTCGTTTATTTGGCACTCTCCATGATTGGGCTCTATGATATGTATGTGCCACGATTTTTGCAACCACGCGATCATAATGTGCGAGCCGGATCATTTTTTTCTGCGTTTACTTTTGGCGCTATTAGCGGCGTAATTGCTTCTCCTTGCTTATCTCCGGGTCTGGTATGTTTATTGTGTTTGGTAACAACTTTAAATAGTATCCTTTTGGGCTTTTTACTGTTATTTGCATTTGGTATTGGATTGGGCGTACCGCTTTTAATTATTGGCACATTTTCAAGTTCACTGAATGTATTACCACGGGCCGGGATGTGGATGGTGGAAATTAAAAAGCTCTTTGGCTTTGCCATGCTGGGAATGTGTTTATATTTTCTAAAGTACCTTATACCATCTCATACAATGGGGATTCTATTGGTAATTTTTGCGTTACTGGTAGGAATTTGCTTTTTATATATGGCACGTAAAGCACATTCAAAATCTTGGAAAAGAATTTATGGTGTTCTCGGAATTGTCTTATTGGCAAGCTCAACCTATTTAGGTTATACCGCCTATAATAAGCTCACTGTACAAAAAAAATCGACTCATTCACAGTGGCACACTCATTACCAAGAAGCTTTAGAAAAAGCACGCTCACAAAACAAAAAACTGTTTGTGGATATCGGCGCTCCCTTTTGCTCTATTTGCCGAGCAATTGATGCTTCATTATTTACTGATAGCTCAGTACAAAATTTTTTGAATGAAAATACTATTCCAGTTAAACTTGATGGCTCATTGGCCCAAAACACTGATCTACTCAAACAGTTTAAAGTATTAGGGTTTCCCACAATTCTCTTGATTAATCCGGAAAATCAACACATACTAAAACAATGGGGCCCTGAATTATACGGGGTTTCCCCTCAAGAATTTATACAACAACTTAAAGTTTATCTTCAGACATCATGATATTTTTACTCGTTTTTTTTATTTTTAGTATTTCGACACACATTGAAGGCATGGAAAGAAGAATCTCATCTTCACAATTAAAACAAAGAACAGCTACTACCGTTTCTGGAAAAAATCGACTCACGCGAAGTACTTCTGGTAAACTAGAAAGGGTGAGAAGTGCAATTAA
>BTUB01000036.1:0-11129 GCA_045863215.1 Candidatus Babeliales bacterium
TGAAAATATGGAAACTTATGAGCTGGTGGGCTACTTGTGCGAATTTAGTTCTGTTACATTGCCATTTGCAATGTTTAATATGATAAGCGGCGGAGCGCATGCTCCGGGCAATTTACGCATCCAAGAATATATGGTAATTCCGGTAGGCGCCCAAAGCTTTAGAGCATCAATGGAAGCAGCGGTTACTTTATATCATCATGTGGGCCACCTATTAAAAAAGAAATTTCCATATACGTATATAAGCATTGAGGGTGCGCATAGTGCTCCATTTAAAGATGATGCACAAGCAATTGAGCTTCTTATGCAAGCGATCGATGAAATTCAACAAGCTTATAATTATCGATTTTTAATTTCACTTGATGTTGCTGCATCACAATTTTATGATCGCAAAAAAGGGCTGTATAACTGGGGCGATAAAGAACGCGATAGCCAAGATTTGATCGAACTTTATCAACGGCTTGTAAAAAAATATCCAATCTTTTCTATTGAAGACGGGTTGAGTGAGTTTGATGAAAAGAATTGGTCAGCATTAGTAGATGTGCTCGGAGATTCAGTACAAATTATTGGTGATGATATTTTTACCAGCTCTTCAGAAAAAATTGCATATGGAATTGAGCATGGCTTGGCAACCGGCGTACTTATTAAGCCAAATCAAGTAGGCACGCTCACTGAAGCTCTCCAGGCAGTAAAATTATGCAAAGAATATGATATGATTTGCATTTTATCACATCGCTCTGTTGAGACCCATGATACGATTATTGTTGATTTGGCAGTAGGAACGAGCACAGGTTATATCAAAGTTGGTGGCCCGGCACGCGGTGAGCATATTGCAAAATATAATGAACTGCTTCGCATTGAAGATGCGCTTATGCTTTCACTACTTGAGCAGTAATATTTATGCGTGCGCCGTATTAGTTTTAAATGGATTTTCCGCATTCGCTACAATGGTTTTTAAATCATCATTTTTTTGAGTGGTTGCAATTGTTGTAGATGACTTTTTCACTGCGCGGGATTCATTTTTAGCAACTTTAGTTTCTGCTTTGATAGTTGCAGAAGCATTAGTATTTTTTGCCATCACACGTTGCTCAGAGCGGACATCAAAGAGTGTTGGTGCAATAAATTCATCTTGCGCAATGAAATCTTCCAATGAAGTTTGGGCATCTTGTGTTTGCGTTTTGAAGAACCAGCGAGTAATAGGATCACGTAAGTTATCAAAGAGCATCGCATCACTTGAATAGTTTTCCGCAAGCTGTACATGCTTTTTGGTGTAATGGCTTACGCCCTCGCGTGAACGCGGCATTACGATAGTTGGTGAAATAAACACCGTGAGATTATTTTTATTGGTGGTATTGGTTCGTCCTTTAAAGAACCATCCAAGGAGAGGGATATTTCCCAGTAAAGGAGTCTGTTGTTGTTCAATGGTGGTATCAACTCGTGTCAATCCACCGAGTGCCAGAATATTGCCGCTTTTTACATTCGCATTAGTGGTTACATTTCGGGTAAATTGGTTTGCGGTATTTGCATTAGCATTAGTAAACACTATTGATTCGAATTGATTAATATTGATTACTACATTTAAGTTTACCGTATCGGCAGCGCTAATCCGCGGAGTGATTTTCACGCTCAGATCTGCAGGAATCCACTTACGGGTTTGTGTGGTAGTACCCCCGGTGCTCCCAGAACCTTGATCGAGAGCCAATCGCTCTTCTGCAATTTTTATTTCAGCCGGATGATTATTGGTACACATTAAATGGGGCGCCGAAAGAACTTTTTTGCCATCTAAGAATTTGCGCACTTGCGCAATTCCCCATGTTTTGCCTGTTGCTGCATCAGCAAATGAAAGCACGGCTGTACCTTGAGGCAAGAATGAGGCGGTGCTAAAACAATCATTATTATCCGGAGCAGGATTATTACAACTATCGGTGATTCCACCTACCGTATTAAATGCACGTCGCAATAAATCGGCTTGTATAGTGGTTGGTTGAGAGAGTCTATCAGTAAGAAAAGTTACGGGATTGCTTGGATCCTTGGCAATCTGTGATGATTGGAAGTTAGCATTGCCTGCAAGACCCATGCCCAGAGGATTACGCACATTTGCGCCCAATGAAGCAATATCTTGGATAGTTAAATCAGCAATAAGTACTTCGATAATTACCTGCGGTTGAGGAATATCAAGTTCTTCAATTAATTTTTTAATACGTTCCCAATCATCATTGCGCGCAGCGATGATGAGATTATTACTTCCTTGCATTGCGCCACCTGGCATATCACCCGTGATTGTTTTTGGTTGATCTGCCTTAATTATTACTTGATCAAAAAAACGTTCGGTACCACCAACGGTAGTAGTTCCTGCTTTTGATTGTTCTGTTCCGCCGATTCGCGATGATTCAACAATACTTCGTAAAACTGGCTCGAATTTTACCGCATCCAAATATTGCAATTGATATACGTGCAAAATAGACTTTCCTGATTCTAGTTCCACATCAATATATTTATGAATAAAATCCTTTACTCGTTGCACTGCTTGCGGCCGACCAAAGACAATCAAGCGATTAGTACGTGGATCAGGGACTATGCGTACTTTTTTGAAATAGGTATTATTATTTGGAACTTTTATGCCAAGCCTATTTTGGTTTACATCGCCAGCAGCACGCAAGATCTGATCATTAAAAAGTGCCGCTACGGTTTCCGCGTTTAAATAGCGCAATTGAACCACTTCCGGGCGTTCTTCTGCTTCTAAATGATCCAATGTACCAATAATGGCCATGAGTGCTTTAATATCAGTTGCCTTGCCACTGAGCAAGAGGCTATTACTTTGCGCATCCAAACGAGCCAAAGTAGTTTCTGTGGGCAACACATCTTTTACAATAGCGAGTAATTCATTATTTGGATCATCGTTTACTTTAATATGAGTAAAATAATATAAGTAACGAATTCGCTTATCAGAATCGGGAATCTCTGTGGGATTTACAATATAAAGTGGCATGGGTTCACGTACCACTTCTTTAGTGGTTTTTACGATATTATATGTTTCCTCTTTTGCAATCATAGAATAGCCGGCAATATCAAGAATAGTATAAAGAATATCCCATGCTTCATCGATGCTTACTTTTTCTTCAAGTAAGAGAGTGACTGTGAAATTAAGTGCATTGGCCCCTGTGGGTAATACCACATTGATCTCTTTTTCTGCAGCAAGAAAATTAATTAGATCAGTAATATGCTCTTCTTTTAGATAAAGACTAATATCTTTTTTTAAATGGCGTCTACGAGTTGGTTTTTTAGGATACTGAGGATCGGAATGTTGCAATTTTTCTTTGAGTACCGGATGAATTTCTTCTGGATGGGCAATAACATTTTGTTGCAGTATTAATGTAAAAAATAAGAGAGAAAAACGAATACTCAATTTCATATCAACTCCATGCATCTATCACGCGGCTTCTTTAGGCATCAGGGTTGCAATCACAATTCCAACATCAATAGTGCGCGGCATTCTCTTTGATTTTGTAATATCTAATTCTTTAGTAAAAACCCGCTGATTTTCATCGATTTCATTTAAAAATTCAGTAAGTTGCTTCATGCTTATATTGGCCAATTGATATGTTGCTACTGTTTCAGAATAATTTTCATCTTGTCCGGTGACCACTACACTTTCAGAGACCACATTTTGAAAGATGCCTACATTTGCCATTATTTCTTGCAAATACTCTTTAATTTTAAAATTCGGGTCATCTTTTAGTATTGTGGTAACTTCATCGCGTGCTTTGTATACTCGCTGTGCTTTTTCTACGAGTCGTTTTGCTTCAGTACGGCTTTCATTAATTCCTGCAAGCCGTAGTTCCCATTTTTTTAATGTGTTAAAGTAAAAAAATAATATTAATCCGATTAAAATTAAAAAAAGTCCTGCAGCAATTGCCACATATTTATACCACGTATATTCATCAAGATTGTTAATCTTTGCTTGTAACTGTTCCAAAAAGGTCATGAGCGCCCTCGTCCACTAGATTTTTTAGAAAGTCGTATAGTCATAGTAAATCGCGGATCATTTACCGGCTCAACATAGCTAAATAATTTAGAATTTCGCAATTCTTGTTCTAATAAACGCAATTCTTCAAAACCCCGTACTTGTGCTTTGAGCACTATAGTATCGCCGGTGATAGTGAGTCTTTCAATATCCAATCCAAGTTTTTGCTTGTCTAGTTTTGAAGTAAGTTCAAGCAAATACTCCAAAAATCGTGATCTTGAAGCGCCAGTGAATGCTGACCATATTTTTTCTTCTTGATTTATTATCGATTTGCCTGTTTCAATTACTTCATCGAGAGAGGTTTGATCTTCAGGAATTTTTGGAATTTTTTCTTTTACCAAGCTCACTACTTCTTGTTCAGAGTAACGCGCCTCCTTTTTCATGCTCATAATTTGCCAAATTGCAAGACCTAAGATTCCTCCTAGAATGAGACCTAATAGAAGTCCGGCAGCTAAAATTTGTTGCCAAAATAATCGAGAATCGAGCAATGAAAATTCTTTTTGCCGTAAGTTGAAATTAGCAGTGGATGTGCGCGGCAATGCGGTAGCCAAGCTTACCATATTAGTTTGGGGTACCGAGACATTGGCACTTATTCCATATCCATTGTGAACTAAAGAATTTATTTGAAAAAGTTCCGTAGGCACTCGAGAAAGATCCGTAATAAGCTCCGGCAATCCCTTAATAATTGCACTCGTACCAAAAAGAATTATTTTGCTAATTGATTGGGCTGGCTTGCTTTGGCTGGCAAAGGATTGCAACGTAAATAAAATATCAGAAAAAAAGTGAGTAAATGCTGATTTGGTTGTCTGCGTGTAGGATTGATCATGATCAGCTTCTAAGCCATATCGAATAATGTTTTCATATGCTTCTTGCTCAGAAAGTCCTGTGCTTTGTGCCACCATGCGAGCTTGCTCTAAAAGCCCTTTGGGCAAAGTGCGAATAAAGCGCAATTGTCCATTATAAATATAGGCCATTCGTGTTGATTGTGGTTCAATTTCAAGGAGTACTACTCCGTTTTTTAATTGTGTATATGCAGGAATAATAGAATAAAGGCCATACAGAGCAAACATATCAATAGTGACTTTTTCAGGCTGTGCACCGGCTGCTTCAAAAAGCGCTAAATGTTGCGCAATTACTTGATTTTGTACTGCTGCTACCAGAATTTCTGAACTATTTTCCTCTTTATTTTCTTTTGTAATAATGCAATCAATTACGGCATCTTGTAATGAAAAAGGCAACAGTGGTTCAACTTCATAGGCGATAACTTTTTTAACAGTATCAATTCCCACAAAGGGTAATTTTAATTCTTTAAAGATGGCCTGATTGCTTGCCAATGCTGAAATAATTTTATCGTATGGCCCGGCCTGTTCCAAAATTAATTTAATTGCGGCTACCGTGCGCTCTTGCAAATCTGTTGGAGAGGCAATAATGGGTTGTTCGAAGAATTTTTGTATGACAATCTCTTTACCCTTGCAATATATTAAAGCGGCTTTCACGGTGGTTTTGCCGATATCAAACCCGATGATATGCACCGGCATTATGTAGTAACCACGAACCTGCTCAGGTAAAAATATATTTTTTATCATGCGTGGACTTCCTTATCACTCGTGATTGCATTGGTAAGGGTGCGTGATTTTTTTGGTGCGAGGGCCAGCTTGGTTGTTTTTGGCATTTCAGGAGCTTGTGCCATTGGAGTTGGGGTCACGGTATCAAGGTGCAACTTATTATTCTCTATAGCGCGAGCTTGACGACGATAAATAAACTCATCGGTAACCGTTTCATTGAGTGGTGGTGGCGCAAAGAAGAAGCGATTTACGGGATCACGTCTTTCTGATGGATATACCATTTCATTAGCCATATCAGTGTAATCACTAATATGATTTTGGGTGAATTTAACAAGATCTTCATCGGTTGTAGGTTCAATAATGCGAGAAGAAATGAGTACTAAAAGATTAGATTTGGTGTCAACTTTTTGTTTATTTTTAAAGAACCATCCCAAAATAGGAATATCACCTAAAATTGGTACTTTTGTTTGCGCATCTTCAATATTATTTTGTACCAAACCTCCGAGTGCAATTACTTCTTTATTAGTCACAATAGCTTTGGTTTTAATTTCACGCACGGTTCTTACTGCATTTTCAGGATTTGCAGCGCCCACAAATTGTGAAAGTATAATAACTATATTTAAAATGATCATGCCATCAGAATTGATCTGAGGAGTAATTTCAACTTCAAGTTTTGCAGGTGCATCACCAAAGGTATTTACATCATTGTTGTTGCCGCCTACGATAGTTCCCGTGATTACACGGCGAACTTCACCCAGAGATACGAGGGCTTTGGTTTTATTGGTGGCAATTAAGAATGGATTTGCAAGAACTTGCACATTACTTGCCGTTTGCAATGCTTGAATAATTGCCCACACGCTTAATGAATCACCCAGAGAGACTATAGTATTTCCCGGGTTGACTCCAAAAGATACCAAATCGAGTAAATTTCCCAATAGCCGATTAACGCCATTTCCATTATTACTTTCAACAATTCCTTCTGTGCCAAATAATCCTGATGTTTGATAGGTTACATTACTACCAAAAAGACCTTGCCCACTTGGTTCATTGGTTCTAATTTGAGCACCCAATTGTTTGCGTTCATTGAGTGTAACGCCCAAAAGCAATATTTCAATTGCTACTTGTGGTTGGGGTGCATCAAGTTCTAAAATAACGTCTCTTGCTTTTAAAAAATCTTCATAATCACCTTTTACAATGATGCGATTTGTTTCTGGTTCCGGGGTGAAAGTGATTGGTTTTAAATATTTATCGCCGTTACGCACGCCACCAGCTTTGCCTGCTTCAGTGGTTGCGCCAAATTTAGTCACCTCATTCATTATATTGGCAATAGTGGTTGCATCAGCATATTTTAATGGCAATACATGTAAAGGAGAATAAGGTACGGTAAGTTCAGTATCTACCGATTGCATAATAAAATCTTCTAATCGTTTAATAGAATCGGCCGGGCCAAGAAGAATTAAAGAATTAGTGCGCGGTTCGGCAAATACACTTACTTGATCAGAAAAATAATGATTTGAAGGCAGTTTTCTGCCGGGGAAAAAGCGTTGTTGTTGTAATGATTTTTCATCCACTTGCGCGAGTGAATCATACAATTGTTTTACTTCTTTGGCATCGGCGCGGCGCAGCTTTAATACAGACATGGCTTGAGGCATAGTCACTTTATCAAGCTCATACACAATATTCATTAAGCTTTTAATATTGTATGCCTTATCAGTAAGCACAAATGCTTTCATTTCTTGTAAAACAACTAAAGATGAGCTTGGTGATCGCAAAGAATCAACTACGGCTCGAATTGTATCTAATAATGCATTATCTACAAAGTATACAAATCGCACCATTTCATCATTATCAGGCAATGTGCTTGCCGGTACGCCGATATAAGCAGGCAGTGGCGATTTTCTTGCTGTTTCTATAGTTACAATGCGCCTAATTTTTGGGTTTCCTTCTGAAATTACCGTAAATCCGGCAATATCCAAGAAAGTAATAAAGAGATTCCATGCCTCACGTTTAGTAAGGGTTCGTTGGGTTTTAAATGAGATCTTATTTCCTCGTACACTTCTTGCGCCTTGAAGCATGGGACTAATAGAATCATCAGCGATAAAAGTAATATCAAAAAGTTCAGAGATTTGATTGATAAGCATTTCTAAATCAGCATTTTCAAAATTAAATTCTATTGCTGGCTCATCAAGATCCTGCATTTTTTGTTTGGCTTCTTTTAATGCCGGGCTTTCCGCGAGCGTGTCTTCTTTTTTAGCTTTTTCTTCGTAAAGAGTGCTTGATATTTCAGAAAAGTCTTCAATTTCTTTATTCAATATTGCTTCAGGTTCCGTAGTGATGCCCATTCTTATTAGTTTATCTTCATCAAATCTAGAAGGTATATCAATGGCTGTTTGAAGCGTAGCATCTATTTTTGCCTGTTTGGCTTGTTTTGCATTTCTTTTGCCGCCGCAACCGGGCAAAAAGCCCAGCGCACCAAATAGACTCAAGAGAAGAATGACTGATTTCCTATTCATACGTTTACTCATTTGATAATACGTTTTGGGTAGGTCTTCTGCCCTTTTGCAGCATGTTTATTTTTTCTCGATCTCTAATTTCTTGAAGTGTGGGAGCAAAGGAGTGTTTTTGCTCAAGCTGCTTTTTTGCTGCTTCACTTATTTGGCCTGGGTCCGTTTTCTTTTGACCTATTTCCTGCTTGCGTACTTGATGCACTTCTTGCAATACATACTGCAGCGTGAGTTCCTGATGTCCTCTTGTTAGTGTAACTCGAATTACATCATTTGTCTTGCTCGCTGTAATATCTTTAAAAATAGTGAGGCGATTGTGGGTTGGCCCCACTGCAATATTATTAATTTCTGTAATGAGATCTTCCTTGGTGAGTCCTAATGCTTGTCCCAATGATCCGGGACCTGCATTGGTAATACGTACTCCTATACTTTGGCCCTCACGATACGCGGTGGTAAGTTCAAGAGTATCAATAAATTGCCCAAGACTTTGGATGCGAGTTATGAATTCTTGTGTATTAATAGCAAAATTAGTTGGACTTGTTTGAGTAATAATACCTTCCCAATTATTGGCGCTCGCATACGTTGGATCTAATTTTGCATCTTTTTCTCGCAAATATAATACTTCCTGCTGGCCATTGGAGCGCATTAAAATTACTTTATTACTAAATATTTTAATAAGCTGTGCATCTTCAATCATATCGCCCACTTTATAAGAATTTTCTTTGTTAGTACGATTATCCATAATAATGGCACGATTTTTATTATCATCGGAGAGCACTACGATAATCCCTTTTAAGGAAATGGGTAATGGCTCAATAAATTGTGGTTTGGGTTCTTCAGGGACTATAATCGGTATAGGAAGGGGTGCTTCAGGGGCTAGAGTTATTTGCTCGGGTTGCTCAGTTGGGATAAGCTCTTTTTGATAGGTGTCAAAAAGGTCATCTTCGTAAATTTTGCTAATATTAAATTTGGCACTTTCCATTCTTGTTGCGGATCGATAAGGAGTGGGCTCGATGTCAACTCGTTCTGGTATACTGGGGCGCCCAAAATATATAAAGCCTGCCACTAAAAAAGCAAGCAATAATAAAAAGCTATTTATAACCCAGAATGGTTGTCTCATTCAGTTTTCCTTACTATTGAACAATATTCACACAATACCCATCATATTTACGTTTTGTCAAGCGCACTTCATGGGCATGGAACCGCATTTAGGATTTTACCAATAAGCGTTTTGCTATTGATTTGTTCAGCTTCGGCCAAATAACTTAGTATGATTCGATGAGCGAGCACTTCCGGTGCAACACGTTTAATATCATCCGGAGTCACAAAATGGCGGCGTTTAATAAATGCATGTGCCTTAGCTGCGTGATAGATTGCCAACGTGGCTCGTGGAGATGCGCCACATTCAATATAAGGCTTGAGATCTTCTAGTTTGAGTAATTCCGGGTTGCGTGTTGCGTGAACAATATTAACAATATATTCAATAATGCGTTCATCAACATATACTTGTTTTACTAATTCTTGCGCATTTTGAATCTCTTTTGCGCAAAGAACGTGTTTCAACTCATTAGTATCCAATGATCGGCGCAACAATTCACGCTCTTCAATCTTAGTTGGATATCCTACGGTAAGCTTAAACATAAAGCGATCTACTTGAGCTTCAGGCAATCGATACGTGCCTTCTTGCTCAATTGGATTTTGAGTTGCAAATACTAAAAAGGGCTGTTCAAGGGTAAACGTAGTTGAGCCGATAGTTACTTGCTGCTCTTGCATGGCTTCCAGAAGTGCAGATTGCACTTTTGCAGGTGCGCGGTTAATTTCATCAGCAAGAATCAGATTGGCAAAAATAGGCCCTTTTTTAGTTTCAAATTCTTGAGTTTTTTGATTATAAATGAGAGTACCGATTACATCGGCAGGTAGCAAATCGGGGGTAAATTGAACGCGATTGAATTTGAGTCCCAGTACCTTGCTAATTGCTTTAATCATGGTGGTTTTGGCAAGCCCGGGAACTCCTTCTAAGAGAATGTGACCATTGCATAAAATTGCGATCAAAATGAATTCGATTACATCATGTTGACCCACAATAACTTTTGATACTTCTGGGCAGATTCCATAAAAATGGACGCTTTCATTTTTTATTTGTTCAATTACTGCGGAATTGGAATTGGTGACTGATTCTATCATAATCATTACCTTTCATGCATTAAATCGAGGTATTTCTAGTTTAGCAGAGGTATCAAAATCTGCAAAATTAACCTCGAATGGTTTTTTAAGTAGTGGCAAAGAATATTCTCCATTGCCCATACAAATACCCTGTTTCCAGATATGGCATCTGATTGAATTGTAATTATTATATGCACATGTAAGAGAAAAATTTTTATTTTTTAATTCCCTTTCAATAATATATGCTTGTTTTTTTTGACAGAGGGGGCGATGTTTTACCAGCTTTGCATATGCATAATAAGTTGTGAGAGGTTTAAAGTTTTTTTGTTCAATTAATTTTTGGCATGCCAGAGTAAATGCTTGAGCATCAAGATAATCAGTAAAGGCATCATCTAATATATGAGGGATAGTATTCGTGATAACAAGAAATCCCAAGGGAATACCAGATGCAATTAGGCCAACAGTCCAGACAAGGGGTAGGCCTGCCAGAATGAGTGAAGCGCCCATTGCCGCATAAAAGGTATAAATTGATTTTGGGCAATTTTTATTTTTGACAGATGCTGCAATGCAACATGCAGCAAACTCAGTTAAATAAGAATTATTCTGAATAGTGTGAGTGAGCCAAATACATTTTTCTCCACCTTCCCATTGCTTGAGTTTTTTATCTGGATTAAGACAGCAATTAGAGTAGAGGCATTCACTTTGCGTTTCTATCGAGAAATTACTGGCCTTGATACCAAAAGCTTGAAATGCCACTTCTATGGTCTTTTTAATTTTCTGCTTGAGTTCAGAATTTTCCATACTATTGATATGCAAGGTAATCGCAGTGATCAAAATGAAAGCAAAGGAATTTTTCATATTTTTGTGATATACGTA
>BTUB01000037.1:0-10886 GCA_045863215.1 Candidatus Babeliales bacterium
GCAATAGGCAAATAAGATTTTGCTTGTTCAAAGCACACAAAAATTTTATCTGCGTATTTAGCCAAAAATCGATTTGCTCTTCCCGGTTTGGCATCAAGATCATATAAGTGCACCGGAATATGTAATACACGTGCTGCCAAACATACAGGGATAGAAATATATCCGCCCATACCGATTACTTTTGCTGGGCGCATAGTGCGTAAGACGCGCCATGATTTAAAAAAAGCACGGAGAAGATTGATTGAAAAGATGAGAATTTTAAAAATATTATAAAAAGGAACATTGCCCAATGTGAGTGCTATATGCTGTCCTAGATGACTGCCATGTTTTTTAATAATTGCCTGATCAAGTGGATACGAAGTAGTAAAAAAAATAATATTTGTATTAGGATCTTGCACTTTAATCTGTTGTGCAAGAGTGAGTGCGGGTAGTATGTGGCCTCCGGATCGGCCGGCAACAAACGCGATAGATTGCGTGGTCATAGAGATTTTCTCATGCATGAAACTAAAAAATTATTTTCGAATGAATTTTAGTCTAGCATGGAGTTGAGAAACTGTGCATACATTTTTTATTGCTCAAGAATTTCTTTACAGATACTATAATATTCTTTATCTAAGCATAACAAATAAATATCTTTAATTTGTATAGAAGTCGAAATATCAGTAATTGCTTGGATTGCATATTCTGCTACTTCTTGCTTATCACATTCAAAGATACCAATACTAATTGCGGGAAAAGCAATCGATTGTGCGCCCAGGGAATCTGCTAATACAAGACTGTTGGTATAGGCATCATAAATCGCGCTTGTTGGTTCATCAATGCGTGCATCAGGCCCCACCGTATGAATGATATGTTTAATGCCCACTTGTGCTAAATCAAAACTGGGAGAAGCAATTGCGTGCCCTAAGTCGATTCTATTTTTATTGGTATTTAAAGGGACGTTGGCTTTTACCCACGGATTTAATTTCTTTGGATCGGCAGCAAGATAGATGGCTCTGCACACTCCGCCCGCAGGCCAGGGTAATGCTTTATTGGCAGCATTTACAATAGCATCTACGGGTATTTTAGTAATATTATGAGTTGAAAGATGCACTTGTATACCATTGATATTGAACTTTTCTGATTTGATTGCGATAGGTGTGGCTGTAATGCTGCTTGCCATCAAGATGAAAGGGAGTAAAAGCTTATGCATAGAATCTCCATTAAATGTGAAAATATATCTTTATCTTAACAAATCGGGCAAAGTAGTCAATTTTATTCAGATTGTCAATTAAAGCAGGGTTTGTGCATACACCTATTATACCGGGCTTTAGTGTGATGCGTGGGTAAGAAGTGCTGCTATTTTTCCCTTATCCTTTTTTGAAAGGGCTAGCTTTTGGGCATGTTTAATTGTGCTTGTTGCTTCCTGTTTTTTCCCGGCACGCAACTGGCATTTTCCTTGATGGCACAATATGGTAAAATCCATGTTTTCGGGGGTAATATTTTTCCATATTGCCAAAGCATCATCATACTTTTTTTGCTTGGCAAGTAATTGCGCTTTGGTATCTAAAAAATGTGGATTGGCGGGATCTTTTTTGAGCGCGAGTTCTATTTCTTGATTTGCAAGATCAAAATTATCTGTTTTAGTGCCATAAATATACGCAAGCAGATTATGAGAGGGAGGATAATCACCGTAATAAAGATGTGCATTTTGCAGGAGCTCAGAAGCTTTTTTCCACTCTTTTCGCTCATACCATTTAAGAGCAAGTTGGTAAGCAATTTGCGTCTTGGTTAAAGGATTGCTACATACATTGTAAGCTTTTTGCAATGCAGATAGTATATGCGTGTGATCATTCATCCGAAGTGCGAGTTCTGCTTGATATAGTGCCAAAGATTCGTGGGCAGGAAACTTTTTTTCAATGGCCGCAAAGGTAGCCTGCGCAGTTGAAAGAGGCATACCAATATAAGTAAGCAGGTGCAAAGTTTTGAGCCAAATTTGAGTATCAGATTGTGTTGCCCATTCTTCTAATAATTTGGCTGCGGTGCCAAAATGTGATTTTTGAGCCAAACTTTGAATTTTGATAAGACGATTATAAATATCATCCTCATCTTTTTTTAACTCCATTTTATGGCGAATGGATAAACTCATTACATGCCGTTCAATTTGGCTTTTGGGTTCGCTTGTGATTTCCAAAAAATGGTGATAACCATTGATTGCTTCTTCCAGTTTGCCTTCTTGTTCCAAAAGCATAGCGTACAAGAGCCAGCTTTTATCAAAGCGAGGATATACTTCAATACATTGTTTTATACATGCCAACGCTTCTTTTTTATTATTAAGGGTTAAATAAATTTGTGATTTAAGAAAATGGAATACGTAATTATTCGGTCGACGTGCAGAGCTATTAAGCACATTATCAATCACACGTAGGGCATTTTCCGGCTCGGCATTTTCTAAATAGATTTGAGCAACTCGAAATGCAAATTCTTGATTAGCTTTATTTTTTTCATTGAGCTTAATCAGCCGTTCATATGCTGCGCGTTTATTACCGGTCTGCTCGAGCGCATTAGCAAACAAAAGTTGTATTTCTTGATGATCTGCCATCGTTTGATCCAATTCCGGAATCAGCTTTACAATATCGTGATGAGCACCAGTTGCAGCCAAATAATGAATATAACCACTATAAATGTAAATACTGGCATTATTGGGATGTATTTGAGCGTACCAATTACCGGCATTTTTATAATCTTGGCCAAATTGATAATAATTTGCCAAAAGATACCGATGTAAGTTTTGCGTTTCTTGCGTACCGTAGGATAAAAAATTAAATAAGGCAATTACGAATATACTTTTCTTCATATCTTTCCCCCGTAAATGAGCGACCCTTCGACAGGCGCACGGTGAATTCATGCTGAGCTCGTCGAAGCATATTTTTATTAAGATAATGATTACTGAAGAGAAAGTGCTACAATTTATGAATTTTCTTGGTGGCAACGAATTAGATAATTTTTTAATGCGTTGCGTAATTGTTCGTCTTTAATCTGGGCTAATGTTTCTTGTTCTTTTGAATTCAAGGTTACTTTTGGCAGAATGCGTACCGTTTTTTTATTTTTTTGTTCATTTTTGGTAATTGGAGTGCCCAATGCTTTAAATCGCAGATGCTTGATGCGTGGGTGATCTAGTTTTTGATTGATGGTTCCAATTAAAAGCGGAGAAAGAAGATATAATTCTTGTAACCAGCAGCTATCTTGCACCCCAATAGTGAGTGTATCAGTATCAATTTTGAGTAAATGAACCCGTGTTTTAATGGAACCTACAATTGAGGGCCATTGATTAAGCAATTGCAATTGCCAATTATTGTGATTGGCTAGTAGTTCATCAAGAATAGTTTTTACTGATTGTGCCATAATAGTTCCTTTGCAATAAGTATGCCAGAAAACAAAGTAATTCTTGAATATTTTTTATCGATCGCGCTAAAGTAATCATGAATTTCTCGACTCTCCTACGTATAAAGATACCGAGGGTAGGCTGGGACGGGAGACTGCCTTTAGACCTAAGTGAGGAGATCCGAGTCGAAGGGCGAGTGGAGAGGAATACTGCAGTGCGATCTTTGCAATGTTAACTATAAAGGATGAGTATGAAGCAAAGTATTTTTTTTCTATTTTTAATCAGTTTTGTTTCTTTAGGCTTTCAGCCACCGGAAGCACCCAAAGTTTTACCCAAGCCGGCTGCGCCAGTGCAATCGGGATGGCAGGTGCAAACAAGTGCACTCATTGTAAAGCTCACAGAAGGTGCCCATAAAACTATTGCACTTACTGAAGAACAGGCAAATAGAGTTGCTGATTATATTAAGGTGGCTGTTAATAAACGTGCAAATGGTGCAACGGCAAATAAATTAATTGTTATTTTAGTGCACACCGGCCATGAAGAGTATGCCAAACCATTTGCTAATTCCAATTCAGATTCTTTTAACGCACTCAAGAGTATGGCGGTAGGATTGGCAGAAAATAGATTTGTGCCCGGACCGGAAAAAGGACGCCCATTGGCATCTTCTTTACAATCTATTAATAGTGAAGTAGAAATTATTTCTTATGCATATGGTCCTAGAAATCCTCAAGAAGTGATAGATGAGGCGAAAGAGGCAAAACTTTTAGATCTGTTTTTGCACGCATTAGAAGTGTTCAATGAAAATAAGAATTTGAAAATTGCAATCATTGCCGAAGGGCAAACGGCGCATATGGTTAATATAATGTCGCAAGCGGCCAAAAAAAAACCAATTGATTCTTTAATCTATTTTCAATCACCCATTTATGAATACCATTGGAATCCGGCGACTGCATCTTATTCTGTTAATAAAAACATGTCTCCACAAAATTTTACTCATTTATATCATCTCTATTCAAAAGGGGTGCCACAAATTCCCGGATGGTCAACACAAAGTCTTTTATATACTGAAAGAAAATATCTTGCACAAGCACGCATTGAAAATGGCCAACTTATTTCTAAAGTAAGAAATATTCGGGGATTAAAAGTATCTGAAGATGGTCAATTAATAAATATGAATATTGCAGATTTTTTTAACATTAATGCCATCAGGAATTATGCCAATCTTTTTAACCAAGCAGAGAGCTATCAGATTAATACTGATCTCATTGCAAAAGTATACGATCAAACAGATGCTCCTGGATCAGTAGCTATTAATCGCTTTGTGAGATTGAATAATAACATGCTTGAACAAGCGATAGGTACCAGTTATATCGGCAAAGAATATTTTTTACCAATTATACCTCTTGAAGGTGTTTCACTTAATGAAATTAAGCGCACGTTTAGTCTTGAAGTTGAAGAAAGTTTGGGACAATTAATTAATATCATTTCTATTCCAACTACCCAAGGCTGGTATTTGGTGACTAAATTATTCGGTGATGTGGGAGCTGATATTGCGCGTATTAAACAGGAACATGTTAAAATTCTTTCAAATCCTTTATATGCATTTAGAATAGCTCCACAGGCGCAACAGTTTGGATATATTATTACTGATCGCGTGAGAAGTGCACTCTCAGAAATAGAAAGAGATACCGGATTATCTGCGCAATTTGTGGAAGGGCAAATGAAGCTGGGCGCTTATTATATGCGAGCGTTACTTACTAATCAGGTAGGATCAATCCCAACCGCGGGGCAAGAGCAATACTTGCGTTCTATTATTGCCCTTATTTGGTTTTTCTACAGCCAAGCTATTGAAAATAATCAGCTTTTTGAAGAGGGTACCTTTGTAATTGAAGATTTGGACTGGCGTTTACATACATTCCTCATGAATTATGTGGCCCAATATGGAGGTATGGTTTCCGGTTTTAAAAAGCAAAAACAATATAATCAGCCACTTACTCAAACATTGCAAGATCCTGATCTTAATATGAGTTATAATCCCTTTGCGTACCCACGTGAGAGTTCACATTTTACCGTGAGCCAACGGCAGTTTAGGCATTATGGCATAGATATTCGTTTTGGTGAAAGCGGCGAGTTGCCTTTATTACCTGCCAATAAGAGACACGTACTGTTTGGCAAAATTGATGAGAAAAAACAACTGATGTTTATTAAGCCGGAAAATTACGGTCTTTATTACAAAGATGGCTTTATCTATCATGGGAGCGAATTGGTTGAATCAAAAGCGCGTAAATTAGGATTTGCGACAAAATCAGATGATGATCCTTCTTATGCCAAAGAAAGAATCCCTAAAGCCTTCCTAACGGATTTTGCCAAAGCTTTGCAAGAATCAGGAATGGATAAAGAATCAATTGCCCGCCTTGCACTTTTGGCCCAAAAAGATGATGAAGGAATTAAAATTCTGTATGTTGATGGGGCGCTCCTGCAAAAGCCGGCTCTAAAAGCACTAGAGCAAAAGTATGCTAAATTGTATACTCATTTAAGATTGCGTACGGGAAGAGAAGTAATTTTAACTCATCAAGATCTTCAAAGAATTTTAAGAATTGGTCAGGCACAGGAGCAGCAATTAGTTGCCCATCGAATGCAAAAGCCAATCGCTCGTAAACGAATGCGGACCGTCTAGAATCTTCCATTCTTCAAATTCTATAATACGGCTCACATCTTTTGCATGGCGCTCGCCACAAGCGAGCGCCATATTATTTTTTGATTCAAAAATAGCAACAATCGCAGCCAATGAAGTAAGCCCCACATCCGCTTTGTATAACGGATCATATATTTTATGAAGGCTGACAGATTTTTGTGCCAGGGTTACCACACTGTGTGCCAAACTATCACTTTCCTTTAATTGAAGTTGAGTAAGTGCTTTACTCAAAAGATCTAAATGATTTCTTACCTGAGCTAACTGATTGGTACAGTCTTTTTTTGCACTCGTATTCAAATTTTCTAGTATCGAATGATGGCGATAGAGTTCATGCGTTTGCTCCAGTTCAGTAATAAGATTTCCAAAACTTATTTCATCAAGAATAGAGTTTGTTAGTTTAGGTGTAGTCTGGCAAAAAAAATGAATTGCGCAATTAGCCGCTTTTTTCGTGTCAAAATTTTTTATCTGAACATGCGATGGTAGATTCAATTCTTGTAACTGTGCGGTAAGTCCCAGTAAGAGGCCGCGCTGAGGCTGAATCTGCTCAAGTCCGGGTATTGCTAGAGGATCCTCGAGAGCCACCGTTAAAGGGGTGGTGGTTTTGACCGCATAGTTTTTAAGCGATTGGATCAAGATGGATCGTTGGCCACTCGGATCGGCATCATGAATTTCTCCCGCGATTTTGATGATGCTTGAGGAGTTTGGCCGTTGGCTTGTTTCGAGGAATGAGATGATGCCCTGAATCGAATGAGTGAAGGTAACTAGCAAAATTAAAATATACATATTAGTTTACTTTAAGGTTATTGCATGATTTGTAAAGAGAAAAGAGGAAATAAATGAAAGATTATGAAGTGATACCTCATACGGCAGATCTTCAACTACGGGTGTATGGCGCGGATATACCAGCTCTTTTTAAAAACGCGTTAATTGGTATGTTTCAATCGCTCAAGCCCCATGCGTCTGATTGTACCTATGAAAATGATCGATTAGTATGTAAGACCTTGCCTGTTTGGCGAGACATAGGAGTAAATTCTCCGGATCAAGAAGCATTACTGGTAGATTTTCTTTCAACGGCTCTCTATTTTTGCGATGTGCATAATGAAATTTATTTAGATGTAAATTTTACCGAATTTGATAGTACCCATTTGCTTGCAACACTCAAAGGAGTGCCCATTACTGGCATCGAAGAATCGGAAATTAAAGCAGTTACTTATCATGATCTGGAACTGCGCCAAGAAAATGGTATTTGGCTTACCGATATTGTGTTTGATATATAATATATGATTTCTTTTGACTCGTATTTGCTCGTTAAAAGAAATCATGGATAAGGAAAATCATACATGGATCGATATCAGGAAATGTGAGTTAAAATGAAAAGGCCGCTCGTGGTGAGTGTCCGGCGAGCCTACAGGCGAAGGCGGACGTATCGAACCATGCGGCCTAAATGAATTAATGGGGGATAATTTTATTAAATAAATACTCCCGCATGGTTCGATACAATTTCTCGCTGTTGGCTCGAAATTACTCACAACGAGCGGGAGGAAATTAACAGATTTGATTTTTGGTAAAATTTTACATTGATTAAAGGAAACTGTATGAATTCACACAAAAACCCCACCTGGTCTGATCTAATTAAAATTAATGACAATCTTTTTGAGATTCCTCAATCATTTAGATCGGATATGCGGGTGCCAGCGCGTATATATTTAACTGAAGCAATGTTTCAAGATATAGAGCAGGATCTCTCGCTTACTCAATTAGTGAATGTGGCAACCTTGCCCGGTATTCAAAAGTATGCTCTGGCGATGCCCGATATTCATCAGGGTTATGGATTTCCGATTGGTGGAGTGGCAGCAACGGCTATAGCTGAAGGAGGCATAATTTCTCCCGGCGGTATTGGGTATGATATTAATTGTGGGGTGCGTCTTTTGGTTGCCAATATTACCAGAAAAGAAATTCAAAAGCAGCTTCCTGAATTGGCAACTGCATTATTTCATGCGGTGCCTTCGGGCGTGGGAAGAGGTGGGAACTTATCGCTTTCTACGCATGATCTTGATCAAATTTTGTTGAATGGCGCGCATCGTATGCTAGAACTCGGATTTGGCATTGAATCTGATTTGGAGTTTTGCGAAGAGAATGGCCGTATGCCCGGCGCTGATGCAAGTTTAGTAACCAAAGAAGCTAAAAAACGTGGCCACGATCAATTAGGTACGCTCGGATCGGGAAATCACTTTTTAGAAATACAAGCGGTGGAAGAAATTTATGATGCCAATGCTGCGCACGCATTTGGGCTCAGTATGGATGCGGTAGTGATTATGATTCACTGTGGTTCGCGCGGATTGGGGCATCAAACCTGTACTGACTATGTAAAAATTATGATGTCAAAATTATCTACGTATGGCTATCAACTTCCTGATCGTGAATTAGTGTGCGCGCCGGTGACTTCACAAGAGGGGCATGATTATTTTGCGGCCATGAGTGCCGCGGCAAATTTTGCTTGGGCAAATCGCCATATGATTGGCCATTCAGTGCGCACCACGTGGCACAATATGTTTGGTGCACGCGCGCAACTGCGCACGGTGTATGATGTATCGCATAATATTGGCAAGCGTGAAACGCATAGTATTAACGGTAAACCTAAAGAATTATTATTACATCGCAAAGGAGCCACTCGCTCATTTGGTCCAAGCAGATCAGAAATTCCATCTGCCTATGAATTGGCGGGCCAACCGGTATTAATTCCGGGCACGATGGGCACCAGTTCATATGTGCTTGCCGGAACCGATGAATCATTAGAGCAAGCTTTTGGCAGTTCCTGCCACGGTGCAGGAAGAACGATGTCTCGCACGAAAGCTAAAAAGATTGTGCATGGCACCACACTGCGCCAACAATTGGAATCGCAAGGAATTATTGTGCGTTGCGATTCGAGTGCGGGGCTTGCTGAAGAAGCTCCGCTTGCCTATAAAGATGTGGATGCCGTGGTGAATGTTATTGCCAATGCCGGTCTTGCGCGCAAAGTGGCACGAGTAGTGCCATTAGCCGTAATTAAAGGTGGATAATTATCGCGAATAGCTAATTCCTCGATCATCAAACCACTGGCGCCATGAGTTGGGAATTCTTTCTTTGGAACAAATGCGGAAATACAATTCTTTTTCATTGTGTGCATTTAGCAGCTCAACGATTTTATGTTGCTGCTCAAATTGCGCACGCAAATGATGTGCAAAAGCCGGGCATGAGGGCCACATGATATTTTTGCATTCAATGAGGCCATGAGTGGTATGCACATCAAACTCTTTTTTTATAATATCTTCAGGACAGTTGATAAATTGATTAATACCGGTTACACGTTCATCGGTATCGCTTTCTTTAATTTCTAAAGCTTGCTCAAGTTCATATAAGCTGCTTTGAAAATGTATTGCATTATGTGAAGCATGCGCAAACAGCCGCTGCAATGAAGGGAAAAATCCCGGTGTGTTAATAAAATGCTTGATGGATCGTGCAATGGTATCTTTATGAGCATCAATAAGAAGTGCTGCATTTTTGTGTGTGAGCGCGTCTGTGATTGGGCCAACATGCGCCGGTTTAAAGGCGCGCGGATTCACATTCTTAAGCTTGTGCAACAAATCGTGCTGGGCGGGAATAATGTTTTTGTGCTGTTTAGCAATATGGGCAGCTAATGGCATTGCATGCTGTGGGCGCGTAGGCTTTGGCTGCGCTCGGCCAGTTGTTGTGCGCATGCAAAATTGAGAGGAATAACTTAAAATGAGCAATAATGGGAATATAAATTTCATAGTTTATGATAAAAAGTTGAATTTTTTTAGACAATATTTAAAGTTTTAGTCTAAATTTAACCTGTATGCAAGTAATACTGCATGTTATACATAAACTCTAACGAATCTCCCTACGGTTTTTTCAGAATGAATTATGCTATGAGCGCAATTTTAATATTTTATTTCTATATGAATTAATTTTGACAGATTAGTCTCATCTGCTAGAATGAGCAGTATAAATAGAGGTTATATGTCATGAAAATATCGAAATTATCCCTTATATTACTATCTGGCCTATTGGTTGCCCAGGCTATTATACCTATGGAAAACCAGGCCAATTCTGCCTTAAAAAAGGCTCAAAAAGCAGGTAAAATTGCTCTCAAAATAGGTACTGGTACTGCCATAGCAGGTGTATATGCTCTTATGGGTACCGCTGCCCTGGCAAGCTGGGGAGTCACCGTAGGTGCCGCAGCTTTATCCCTTGCGCGTTTTTTAAAGCCTAAGGCAACTGCTCCTCAAGCGTCGGTGGCTCTCGAAGCATCAGAAATTAAGGCAAAAAATAGTCCAAATCAGACGCTTAAACGCCCGGCAGTAGCACCCCCCAACTGCAACCAAAATAATAGCAAAAATCGCACTTCTTTATATACTAAAACGGCATTTAAAGCAGCGGGAATAATGGGTGCAGTAGCAGTAGAAAATGATACGCTTGGTTCAGAATCTGTACGCGAAAATCATATGACTCATGAACAGGCAATGCAAAGAAGACAAACCGCTGCAGCGATTCTACAAGCTCAGTTGGATGAATGCAATGTGCATGCTATTCAATGGCGCAAGGATCACGATCTTAATCGTATTGCAGAATTTCCCCGCTTTGAAGGTGCTTATCAAGATATGATTACTATTATCGATGGTGATGTCGAGCAAATGGCACATGATGCGCGCATCCAAATGAATCAGAATCTGCAAGCAAAATGGTGCCAATCTGGCTGCAAAGCAAGCCAAGAGCAGATGGCAGCTCTTGCACGCAAGATTCAGCAAGATTCAATGCGATTACCGA
>BTUB01000038.1:0-10734 GCA_045863215.1 Candidatus Babeliales bacterium
GTCATAATAAAAAGGGGAGATTTGCTTTTGCCCAATTCCCAAAGCACAAGAATTAAACCGACGCAGGCAAATATCCATCCCCCTACTACACCTTCCCAGCTTTTTTTGGGGCTAATACTCGGAGCAATTTTGTGATAGCCCAACGTGCTGCCAATTAAATATGAACCGGTATCAAAACTAAATACGATGATAAAAAGTACAAATAAGAGTGCATGATGGGCCGGATTTTGGTTCATGGAGATCAAAAAAGCAAACGGCAAAATAGGATAAAAAGGCATGATGAGCCAAAATGAGAGATTGGTGACATCAAAGAAATTTTTCCATTCATATACAATAATCAAGGTAAGAATTATGCCCAAGACTAAAGAAAAATAGATGGGTGGTAAATAAGCAAAGAGGGTCCAAAATCCCACGCCCAGCATAAAGCCGGTAAGGAGCCGTTTGGCAAATTGAGTGAGTCCTTGCTTGGTAAACAGTGTTACCATGAAAAATCCCCTTCAGTAAACGCATTAGGGATGTATTGCACATCGAGCCTTTGTGGTGTCCCTTGCAAAAGTGCCACATCGAATCGGTATGATTGATTTTCGGTACCTTTACGCGCGATATATTCTTTGGCAACACTAATAATTTTGCGCTGCTTACTGGAAGTTATCACATCCGAAAGATCAAAATACTGATGCTGCCGCATCTTTACTTCTACAAATATCATTAATGAGGCTTTGGTTGCAATAAGATCAATTTCGCCATTACGTTTACGGTAATTATATTCGACAATGACAAATCCTTGTTTTCGAAGGAGATCCGCTACTTTTTCTTCTGCCTCTTTTCCTAAGTTCGCGCGATAATGCATGAAATTATCTTTATGCTGATTCTGTTTTTGGTTTAGCTTGAGCCATTTTTACCTTTGGTTGTTCAACCGGATTTAGTGGATCTTTTATCATATCTTTTAAATCAAGCGATTTTTCTTCTTTTGGTTGGGCTTGTGCAATCTGCACAGGTGGCACCGCAGGAATTCCCTTTGCCATTTTAGAAGCGTATTCTCTTTCCCATTCAAGCTTTATTTGCTCAGGAGAGGCAATGAGATATTTGGTAATCGGATTATCCGGATGATAGCTGACAAGTTTAAACTGCGCTTCCAAAACCCCCTGGATATTATTTTGCGCCTGTGCCAATTGAATCGTAAGCTCCAATGTTTTGGGTTCTGCGGATGCCAGTTGGGGAACATGTTCTTTAGAAATGATATCTAATCTTTTTTGTGCGGCTTTATAATTGCGCTTGTTCATATAGAAATTAAAAACATTTACATCGCTTGCTAAAAGTTTTTCGCGGCACTGAGTGGCAATGGTAATAACTTCATTTAAGTAACCAGAATTTTTATGCGTGATGGTAAATTCATCGGCAAGTTTGAGAGTTTCTTGTGTTTTGGTTTGATCACGATCGAAATCCAGCGTCAATTTAAACCCACATTCAACAGCTTTATAATGTGCATAATCACATTTGTGTGCACCCGGATAAAGCATTACAAATTCTTGATAGGCTCGTTCTGCTTTGGTCCAATCTCCGCGCCCATAATATAAATCTGCCAGTTGAAGGAGGATGTTTTTCAATTCTTCTGTATCGGTGCAGACCATGCGCATTGCATCTAAATATTTAGTGGCAGTTTCATAATCTTTTTGCTCGAGCGCTTTTGCCAGACCTTCTTTTAATTCTTGCAAAGACTTAAGTGCGAATTTATTTTTATGTGGGACTTTTTTATCTTTTTTAGAGGGCATGCCAAAATCGGGCTTTTTTAGATTTTGGCCTAAGCCAAAAGGAGAATTGGACAATAAAACGCTCGGAATAAAAGCTAAAATAAGTATAAAAATAGAATTTTTTGTAATCATATGGAATTCCTATCTTCCTGCGCATCCGCCATATTGGGTTAGATCAACTGGGAGGGGCGCCATTAGGTGCATCTTGAAGGATTATTCTAACTATACAAGAATGGCCATAAAAGGGAACTTTTATGCAAATCAACTTTTGTAGTAGGCTCAATTCTTAGATACAATAAAAGTGAAGATTTAGTTTGATACCCATGAGTTTCCCATGATTACCAAGACTGTTATAGATATCTTATTGGAGCAAAAGCTGGTTACCGATGCTCAGGTGCTTGAGGCCAAGGAGATTGCTGAAGGATCGGGCACATCAGTTGAGCAGATATTGCAAGAAAAAGGGTATATTACCCCGGAGCAATGGGCAAAAGCGAGTGCTGAATTGCATCGATTGCCTTATGTAGAAAAAGTAACTGATGCTATGGCTGATTTAATGGTTTTGGCCAAAATTCCTCTCAAATTTCTGCGTGATAATGTGGTAATCCCCGTGATGGTGGATAATCAACTTACCATTTTGACTGCCAATCCTAATAATTTTCAACCACTTGATGAAGTAAATCTCCTTCTAGGTGGCGCGGCGCGTACTGCAGTAGCAACAGAAAAAACAATCATTGATGCCATCAATCGATATTATCCTCTTGAAGGTAGTAAGCAGATGATTGCTGCCTTTGAAAAAGAGGAAGAGTTGGGGCCTGAAGAGGTAGATTTTGGCGCCATTGAAGAAAAAGATATTATGACTATGGCCTCTGAAGCGCCTATCATCAAATTGGTAAACAATATCCTTTTTCAGGCGGCCAAACGAGGGGCTTCTGATATTCATATTGAGCCTTTTGAAAAAGAGCTTGAAGTGCGCTATCGGATTGATGGGGTGCTGTATCCGGTGATGACGCCACCCAAGCGGATTCAAGGAGCTCTGGTATCGCGTATTAAGATTATGGCCAATCTTAACATTGCCGAAAAGCGTATTCCTCAAGACGGCAGAATAGATATTAAAGTAGCAGGTCGCCCCATTGATATTCGTGTATCGGTTTTGCCGGTGATTTTTGGAGAGCGAATTGTGATGCGTTTACTTGATAAAAGCAGAAGCTTTAGCAAGCTCAAAGATTTAGGATTAAGTGAACGAGATTATAAGCTCATGGAAGAAAATATTCATAAGCCTAATGGAATTATTTATATCACGGGTCCCACCGGTTCGGGTAAAACCAGTACACTCTATAGTGTGCTGGGAGAACTCAATAAACCGGATGTGAATATTATCACCGTGGAAGATCCAGTTGAATATCAAATGCCGGGCATTGGGCAAGTGGCAGTGAAAGATAAAATAGGCCTCACTTTTGCGGCCGCCTTGCGCTCTATTTTACGTCAAGATCCTGATATCATCATGATTGGAGAAACGCGCGATTTTGAAACAGCGCAAATTGCCGTGCAATCAGCGCTTACGGGCCACTTAGTTTTTAGTACGTTGCATACCAATAATGCGCCAGCAAGTATTACTCGTTTGCTTGATATGGGTGTTGAACCCTTCTTAATTGCTTCATCGGTAATATTAATAGAGGCGCAGCGTTTGGTGCGTAAATTATGCCCACATTGCAAGCAGCAATATAGTCCGCCTCTTGATTTGCTAAAAAGCATTGGTCTTAATGAGAAAACTGCCAAAGGAATTATTTTTTATAAAGCAGTGGGCTGTGAAGAATGCAATCAAACCGGTTATAAAGGGCGATTGGCGCTTTTTGAAATCATGGCTATGACGCCGGGAATCGCAAAGCTTACGATGGAGCGAGCTGATACTTCATTATTGCGCAAGCAAGCAATTGCTGATGGTATGACATTATTAATCGATGATGGCATACGCAAAATTAAAGAGGGTGTTACTACTATTGAAGAAGTAATTTCCGTTGCAACTATTGAGACGGAAGTAGTTGAGTAGCTAATTTGGTTGCGGCAAGCATTTTGCTGAATTGACGCGTAATGGGTCGAGTTTGATCGGTAGTAGCAACTGAGCCATAATAGGGTCTATCTTTTTTTAGTTTGCCTCTTTTTTTTCTCAATTTAGATTGAATTTGTGCAATACCATGCTTCTCTTTCATGTGCCTATTGTAATCACTATTTCTTTTAAACATGGCAGAGCATGAGGCATAAGAACAATTAAAGAAATGAGGGTGGTGCACATCGCGCATATGTGATTTAAGTCCCCAAGCATAGGAGAGTACTTCTTTGCAGGTCGGACATTTAAAACGTCCTTTTTGCCGAGAATTAGCCGAATGCACCTTATTTTTTATTTTTTTGGTTATAGGATTTTCTATCGATTTTATATTATTCATAAAAGCATCAGTTTCACTTTTAGATACGCTTTCGGGAACAAATTCTTGGGCTAGGGATTGTGGTATAAATTGCTCAGCAGGGGTTGAATATACTTGTGATGCTATTTTTACTAAATGTTCATCCATTTGCTCAAGAGACAAATACAGTGGATCAACGGTTAATTTTTTTGGACCAAAATAGGTTTCTAAAGTATCTTCATAATTTTCTGCAGAAGTTTCGGCCGAAGAAGAGGCGGGACAGAGTAATACTGGCATAGAAAAAGATTCAAGTGGATATTCCATACTAGTTACGTGAACAACTGCGAGAACGAGCACAAGAAGTGTATAATATTTTTTGTTCATAGTAATGCCTTAATTATAGTTAAATATAGCGTTAGTTTGCCAGCATTATTGATTGTTTCAAGCATTTATTTGTTTATTAGAAAAAAGTTAGGAACAATCATGCACACCAATTCACAGGGATTCACTCTCATCGAGCTTATGATAGCTATAAGCTTAAGCTTGCTCTTGTGCGGCATCAGTTTTGTGAGTTTCCGTTCATGGGAAAAATCTCTCATTGTTACCGAAATGCACTTATTTTGTGCCGCATGTAATGCATTGCAGCAACAAGCGATTGCTACCAACACAATTCAAGAATTATGTATTGATGTAAATCGTAATGGCTATTCATTTAATGGGCATCAACATTTTTTATCATCCGGTATCTTTTTTGATGTGGCACTCAATGCGCATGGCCCTCCATCCGCTCCGCATAGTTTGCTTAATAAACCTATTACTTTCAAAGAAAATAAAATTCTTTTTTATCCTGAAGGTATGATGAGTGCGGGAATGATCTGTTTTACTAATTCTGGTCGTTCGATCTTATATGCTATTTCAAGTGCCGTGGCACATGTTTCTTTTTTACGCCGTTATTTTTATGATGGCACATGGCATGCTCTGAGTTAGAAACTTGTTTTAAATACTTCTTTATCCTTGAATTTTAAAGATACATAGAGTAAAACTCTAAGCAAAGAGCTTTAAATAGGGGAAGCATGAAACAGTTACTATTACATTTGATATTGGTGGTTGGCTCAACGGGTATTTTTGGAATCACAAAAGAATTTAATGCGCCAAATTTGGGCAAGACGCATTTTATTTTAGGGCTACCCACTCCACCCTCAGTTCCTCTTAAAAAAATTCAGCTTCCGGCAAATTTATCCAATTTGAGTGAAAAGTTAATTTGCCATGATGGCTGCTATAAACAAGCATTTTTTTCTCCCGATGATAATGTGCAAGAGATTTTAGTGCAACTGATTGAACAAGAAAAAAGGAGTATTAAAATTGCGATTTTTTCTTTTACTGATGGCAAAATTGCCAAATCGCTTATCGATGCGCGATATCGCGGTGTGCAGGTAGAAGTGATTATAGATGTTACAGGATTGCGTGATAAATTTAACAAGATTGAAGCGCTTAAAGCAAATGGAGTTAAAGTAACGGTTTATGATCCAAAGAATAATTCGATTTATAATGATATTATGCACCATAAATTTGTGATATTTGAAAATAATATTGGCGATAAATCATTGTTGTGGACCGGTTCTTATAATTTTACTAAGTCAGCCACATTGAATAATCAGGAAAATGTGTTGATATTAGATGAAATTCATCTAATCCAAAAATATGCACGGCAATTTGAATTATTAAAAGATCGCACACGAAATCAGACTATTTTGGCATCAAACAAAAAGAAAAGATATGCTGCATAAAAAGAAGTGAGTAGGAAATCATCGATCATGTGCGCGGCCAGAAGAAACGCTTCATTACTACAATTCCTTCCTAGCTCGTGCATCATGCTATTCGTCTTTTAACAAAAAAGCAAGAACTTTTTGATTACCCATTTTTTAAAACTGAAAGTAATTGTTTAAAGTCTTGTGGGATTTGCGCAACAAACTCAAACGATTTATTTTGGAAGTTGAATGCAAGTGAATGTGCATGCAGTGCATGGCGACCAATTATTTTAGAAGGAGTGCCATACAAATAATCACCTGCTAATGGGTGACCAATTGCGGCAAAATGTGCGCGAATTTGATGTGTGCGGCCCGTAACGGGTTTTACTTCTACCAAACTATGGCCCTCAAAATATTCAAGCACTCTATAATGAGTAAGCGCAGCGCGAATTCCATTCTGTGTTTGGGGGATTTTATGTGCTTTAGTGCAGGTTAATGATAATTCGTGTGGCGCATGAGTCGTCATCTTTTTACGATGAACGGGATGGCGCCCAATTGAAAGATCTATGCTTCCTTGCGGGCTTGGATGGCCTTCAACTACTGCTAAATATGTTTTGCTCAAGGCACGTTTTTTGAACATATTGCCAAAAGCCATGTGGGCAAAATTGGTACGCGCAATAATTAAAAGTCCTGAAGTTTCGCGATCCAAACGATGCACGATCCCGGGGCGTTCGGGCTTACCTACTTCAAGCAATTCATAGTGATTTGACAAGAGCCAATCAACTACCGTTGGCTCAGTAGTGGGCGCCTCAGTTTGATGCACGAGCACGTTGGCCGGTTTATTTATAATAAAAAAGTGTTCATCTGTATGAATAACTTCGATACCCAAGCTATCTTTAACGGGCGTATATAAAGGTCTTTTTTGCTCGAATGGCAGGGTGATCGCTATCTGATCTCCGGTTTTAACCTGTGAGCTTGATTTAGCTGGATTGGCATTAATGGTAATAAATCCACTATCAATCAAATTTTGAAAAAAACTACGAGAATATGAAGGCAATGCCTGGCTCAAAAACTTATCAATACGTTGCCCAGCCTGGGTTGATTCAACCACCAGGGAAACAGGGGTAGCCGTATGAGTAAGTAAAGTAGATTTGATCTCCATTTGTACCTCATAAACATAATATAGTTTATTTCTAATTGTAACCAAAATATTCTGAAGGTCAAGAGATAGCCAGGGCCATTTTTGGGCACTTTTGTGTGGCTTGGTTTGCTTAATAGACAAGCTATTTTTAATCGTTTAGTATGAAGTAAAAAATTATAGTTTGCCTAGCTCACTTAGGAGATTATTTCATGGATAGCCGTCATTTATTACATGAAATTCAAGATCATTTGGATTCTGTTATCGCCCAAGATACTCCCTTGGCGCGTGGGCTCTGGCAACATTTTATAGATTTGCATCCGGCAGATATTGCTGATTTTTTTACTGATATTGATCGCGAAAAGGCTCAAAAATTATTCCAAAATCTACCCAAACGGCTTGCTTTTGAAGTTTTTGAAGAATTTTCTGATGGAATGAAGGTGCATAGCCTAGAATTTATGAACGAACAGCAAAAAGTTGACGCGCTGAATGCATTACCGGTTGATGACTTGACTGATCTTTTTGATCATATGTCTGATGAAGAACTTAAAATTTATCTGGGCTTGCTCCATAAAAATGCGCGAGAAAAAGTATTATCTTTAATGCAGTTTGATCCGGAATCTGCAGGCGGAATCATGGATACTGAAGTGATTGTGCTTATGCAGGATTTCACCGTGGAAAAAGCAATCCAAGTGCTGCAGCGGTTGCAACCAAATAGGGATATTTATCAGCAATTATATATCACTGATCGGGAACATCGGTTAGTAGGGTTTATAAAATTAGAAGATTTGGTGTTGCGACATCCTCAGACCCGTATTTCTTCTTTTATGCGTCCTAATGAGTTTGTGGCACAGGCAAATGAAGATCGAGAAACGGTTGCTAAAAAGATGGTGCACTATGGGCTTATGACAGTGCCGGTAGTGGGTGATAATAATCATTTTCTTGGAGTGATTACCAACGAAACACTCGTAGACGTATTAGTAGAAGAGGCATCTGAAGACGTGCAAAAAATGTCTGCGCTCGCTCCGATGAAATATCCCTATTTTGAGACCTCATTTTTACGACTTCTTTTTGAACGTGGTTATATTTTAGTGGCTCTTTTACTGGCCCAATCATTTTCTACCACAATCATGAAATCGTATCAGGATACCTTAGGGTATGGAATGCTCCTTTACTTTACCACTATGCTCATTTCCACCGGAGGCAATACCAGCAGCCAAACCTCGGCTTTAGTGATACAGGGACTGATTACTGGTGAGCTGCATACCATGAATATTTTCAGATTTTTACGACGTGAAATGTTAATGGCCATTATTTTGGCTTTTATTTTGGGTTGTGTGGCCTTTGTACGCTCCTATTTATCAGCAGCAAGCCTGGGAGAAAGTTTTGCTATCAGCGCTTCCTTAGGTGCAATTGTAATTGTTTCAGTAATGCTAGGTAGCCTTATTCCGCTGATATTAAAGCGTTTGAATATTGACCCTGCTTTCTCTGCCGGCCCATTCTTGGCTACAGTAATGGATATCTTAGGAATTCTTATATATTGCTATGTTACTAAGCTTCTTTTATTCTAAAAAGACCAAGGAGTGCAAAATAGGGGGCTCAATTATAGCTTTTTTTGCCTTTCTATCTGTTTTTTCTTGACAAATAGGCCCTCAATCTCTACTATCTAATAATGTCTTTTCAATTTTTAATTGAATTGGTGTTGAGCCGCTAGCTCAGTCGGTAGAGCAACAGCCTTTTAAGCTGTGGGTCGTTGGTTCGATTCCAACGCGGCTCACCAGGCTATCCTGCGAGGGCTAGACTTCGAAGTGTTAATAAGGCTACGCCTGGCATGGCCAGTTATAATACGGAGCGGAGTTTATCCTGAGTTTGTCGAAGGGCCTGGCAGCCAGTCTTTTAAAGGACTGATAACACCAAATTAACTTCTCTAATATATACGTCCCCATCGTCTAACGGTTAGGACATCGCCCTTTCACGGCGGAAATCTGAGTTCGATTCTCAGTGGGGACGCCACTTTTTTACTGCATAAAGAGTAGGCTATTCAACCTATGCCAAGCCTTTGCTCGAGAGTAAACGTCCCTTCTTCATTCATAAGCATATTCAAGGGGCCTTTACAGCACACCTTTTTAAATAAAACTTATCAATTGCGTGCTTACCCGTAACTTTGCAAAGTTTAGTTCTTTAACTTGCTACGACGATGGAATTACACGAATGATGCAAATGCCTCTTGTTTTGGACGTATCCTTTGCATAAATGAATTTAATGAACACGTGCTTTTGAAAGCTTGAGGAGGTTGAGAACGCTTGCATATTGAATTATATTTGAATGGTTATTTTGAGAGTATTTTGTAATCTTTGTAGGATTGAACAGTAAAAAACTATTTGTTTTTTTATTTTTTTATGTATATGATACCTGCCGCTAGGACAAAAAGTAGCAGTGTGATGCAAGCAGGAAGAAGTAATAAGCAACAAGTAATATACAAAACCATATTTACATAGGATGTGCATCATACATTTTCTTTCTCATTCCAAGACACTCGCGTTGAGTGCTCTTTTTTCAATTATTTCGTTTTCATCTACGTTTTCTATGGAGCTTATCGCTGCCAATTCGGTTTCTTCTCCTGAACCGGTGCAGTTATTTAGTAATCATAGAGATTTATTTGTGCAAGATGAAAATGCTGCCTATCGCGTTGAAAAACACAATATGAATCCGTTGCTTCAGGAAGTTATGAAACGTAAGGCGATGGGAGAATTTACCGAAAAAGGTGGTTATTTGCGTGTTAAACAATTAAGCGATGGTAAATATGTATTAGATGCCAATGTTCGTGGTCAGGGCGATTCTTGCTTACTGGCGTTATAGTGTATCAAGGCTGTCGAGTTATTGGATATTCTGGGATTGTTTTAGCTTCTATTAGTGCGGTTTCAGCGGGATTTGCTGCGGGTGGGCCAGCCGGTGCAGTTATGGCGGCTTCAGCGGCAATTCAAGCTTCTGGTCCTGCGGCAGCTGCTGTTGAGACAAGTTCTCTTGCAATCGGTACTGCAGCATCTTGGATACCTATACTGCCTTAATTAAAAGTTTTTTAATGAATTTAAATAAATTGCTTTTCTATTTCTATATAGCGATATACAGATGTTCATTCTTGGTGCCGATTCTTTTTGCAATATATTTTGTCTTATATCATTTTAAGTTCGTAAATCGTGCTCTAATGCTTAACGATATGATTATTGGATTTACGGGAAGCGTCATTATAACAACTGTCATCGATTACATGTTTAAAAATAAATATGAAGAAATGGAGGCATAATACTAATTAAGTTCTAGCAGAGGGCTTCGAATTCGGGACCCTTTTTATTTTACGGCTGATGCAAAAGAAAAAGTTATATTGAGTGTTTTGAAAGGTGAGAATATTTTGAAGGCTAATTGCAATTGTAACATGCGACCAGAGGTTAGTTTTTAACGGATTATTACTTCAATAATAGAATATTATGAGCCATGCGAATCACGTTTTTGAACTCCAAAAGAGCGAAGTGGTATCTTTTTTAAACAAGTTTTTTTAATGGTAAAGAAAGAGTAAGCAAAGTTCTGCAAAGAGAATCTTTAAGGTCTCCACGCTTGCATTTATAAATCCATAATTTCTAGATATGCAAAACTTAAATTTTATAGAATAGAAAAGTATGTATATTTTAATTCAGATTTAG
>BTUB01000039.1:0-10644 GCA_045863215.1 Candidatus Babeliales bacterium
ATTTAATTGGTGCAAACAATATTGATCATATGATTGTGATCGATCAAAGCCCAATTGGCAGAACGCCACGATCAAATCCGGCAACCTATTTGGGTGTGTTTGACGATATTAGAAAATTATTTGCAGGATTACCTGAAAGTAATGCACGCGGCTACAAAGTGGGTAGATTTAGTTTTAATATGCCTGAGGGCCGCTGCTTTGAATGTAGCGGAGATGGCAATATCACCGTGAGCATGCAATTTTTGCCGGAAGTTACCATGATTTGCAAAACCTGTAATGGTAAGCGTTATAATAGCCAAACATTAGAAATTACCTATAAAGGCAAAAATATTGCTGATGTGCTTGAAATGACGGCATTAGAAGCCGCTCAATTTTTTGCAGCACATGCAACAACCATTGCAAAGCGTCTTAACTTATTGTGCGAAGTGGGTCTTGATTATCTCAAGCTTGGCCAGCCGGCAGTTACGTTATCGGGTGGAGAAGCGCAGCGTATTAAGCTGGTAGATGAGTTGGCAAAGCGTGGTAGCAAAACATTATATATCCTCGATGAGCCAACAACTGGCTTGCATAATCATGATATTGAGAAATTATTGGCAGTCTTAAATCGCTTGGTGGATAAAGGTAATTCGATGATTGTGATTGAGCATAATATTGATGTGCTCAAAACGGTGGATCATTTGATTGATTTGGGCCCCGAAGGGGGCGATGGCGGCGGTATGATTATTGCACAAGGAACTCCTGCACATGTTGCCAAAATGGCTGCAAGCCATACCGGAAAATATTTAAAAGCAGTAATGCAGTTTGAAGCAAAATGGTAATTACAGTAGAATAGATTTCTCGACTCGCTTACGCTCGCTCGAAACGAACGAACTCTCCCGTTCGCCTCGACCGAGGCTTATAAGCCGAGTGGAGAGGTTGTTGATAAATGACGCAAAGTGCTCGCATCCTTCGATAGGCTCAGGGCGAGTGGAGAACAAAGAACATGTTTCAGAATAGAAAAAATACAATTTTAACATTATTGCTCATCTACAGTTTTTCATCATGTGCTGCTGACATCCCGCTTTTACAACTTGATGATGAATCCATAGCGCAAGAAAAATTGCGCATTATCAGTGATTTTACTAAACGTGATTATCTTGCCAAAGTAAGTTATACGGCATTAGCAGGCGGCACTTTATGGTGTGCTTATAAATGGGGCCTGTTTGATTATTTTAGAAGCAAAAATCCTGCGGAGTTACCAGCGCTTCCGGAGGATACACAAGTGACCCATGATCAATTGTTACCAATGGTTGTAGCTCTTATACAGCATACCAAAGACCAATCTAAAGAGATTAAATTGCTCAAAGCACAAAACCTTGAAGGCAAATCGCATTGGTTTATCGAAGGAATCAAATATGTGGGGCTCACCGGGTTTTCAATTTTGGCTGGTATTCTAGTGCAATCAAAATGGCAAAAATTCTTTAATTATGCTCTTGCTGAGCCTACCTTTGATTGGTTTTATACCAGCCATAGTATGATGAGTCGGATCGATTCATTACGCTTTCATATTGCCAATAGTATAGATACCACTGGCGCCATTTCTCAAGCAGCACTTGATTATCATCATGATGCGATTGTGCCAACGCTTGATACCTTGCAAAAAAATCTCCTAGAGCTGATTGCGTTTAGCGAATTTTATTTTGATAGATTAGATTCGGATCTGGTTTTAAAATACAATCTTGATGGCGCGCCGCGCTATTTATTTAATACCACTAATGATTTTTTTACCGCATTAAAAGATGCGCTTGATAATCAGGATCGAGCCAAAGCATTGGCGCTCACTGATGCATTCAGAGCAGAAGTGGCTAATTATAATAAAGATTGCCAATCGTTTGAAAATACCGTGTTGAATTAAAAATACTGTATATAAAAAGGCCACTTTATTCTGAACAATAAGTGGCTTTCTTTATTTATTTCTGGTGACTCAGAATTAGTTTGCTATACTAAATACTCAAAATAAAAAATTTAGTATAAAGCCAACCAAAATGAGTACTCAAGTTCCCACAGATCTTACACCATTAATGCGGCAATATTATGCTATCAAGCAGCAGTATCCGCATGCACTTTTATTTTTTCAAGTAGGTGATTTTTACGAGCTGTTTTTTGATGATGCAAAAAATGCTTCAGCGTATTTAGGTATTGCGCTCACTAAGCGGGGCAAAGTAAATGGTGATCCGATTCCTTTGTGCGGTGTTCCCGTGCATGCGCTTAACCATTATTTGGCAAAACTTATCAAGGGTGGATTTAAGGTTGCATTGTGTGATCAGCTTGAAGAGGCAAAGCCGGGCAAGATGGTGGAACGGGGAGTGACGCAAGTATTTACTCCCGGAACTCTTACTGATTCAAAATTATTAGATGAAAAATCAGCATCGTATATACTTTCATTTAACTTAAACCAAACAGAGTTTGGTTTAGTTTTTGCGGAATTATTAACTGCTCAGCTTTATGCGACGGCAATTCCCGCGCATTTACAAAAAGCATTAGAAGCAGAATTAATTCGCTTTTTCCCTGATGAAATTATTGTGCCGGATGAAAAGCATATAAAGCCATTTCAAGCGGTATTTAATAAATTGGGCTATTGCACGAGTATCATATCTGATGAAAATGCATTAGCTAACTCCCAAGAATGGCTGAGTCAAAATTTTCAGGATCATCATGCTGCGTTTGGCGCGCATGATTCTATAAAATCTGCACTTTCATATTTTTATTCCTACATGCGCCAAACACAGCAATTGGCCATCGATCAATTTAAAACCATTAATTGGTATGCGCCCGAAGACTTTTTAATTTTAGATCCGGCTACTCAAACAAATTTAGAATTGATAAAAAATACCCATGATGGCAGCAGAAAAAATACTTTGTTTGAAATCGTGGATGGTGCACTTACGCCCATGGGCTCGCGTATGATTAAAAAATGGATCATGCGGCCATTGGTAAAACAACAGGCGATTACACAACGGCTTGATGTGGTGCAGCAACTACTTTCGAATGTAGTAATTTGCAAGCAACTTGAGCAGTTATTATCTGAATTAGGTGATATTGAACGAGTAATTGGAAGAATAGCATTGCGCCGTGGCAGTGTGCATGATTTTTGTCACCTAAAACGAGTTTTAGGTTTATTACCACAACTATATGCATGTATTGTGCAACTTGAGCCTACGCTCTTATTACGTGCAGTGGCTGGCAACTTTAGTGATTTTAATGCGTTATATCAACTGCTTCAAGCAGCACTTGTTGATGATTTTGCAAAAGATTGGATCATCAAGCAAGGATTTGATCAAGAATTGGATCATTTGAGAGATATAATGCAAAATGCATCGCAAAAGGTGATGGCACTTGAATTGCAGGAGCAAACGGCAACCGGAATTAATTCATTAAAAATTCGATACAATCAAGTGCATGGCTATTATATTGAAGTTACCAAGACGCACACAGATTCAATTCCTTCGCATTATATTCGGCAACAAACCTTGGTGGGTCGCGAGCGATATATTACTCCTGAGTTGCAGCAGTTGCAACATGAAATTTTGCATGCGCAAATGCAAACGGCTCAAGTCGAAAAAGCAGCCTTTGAACGCATTAAGCAAGAAGTGCATGGCTATTTAGGATTGTTGCGCAAACTTGCACATGCGCTGGCGAATTTGGATGCATTGATTGGTCTGGCACGCGTATCATATGAAAAGAGTTACGTTCGTCCTCAATTCAATGAAAATAGGAAACTCGAAATTATGGGTGGACGGCACCCGGTGGTTGAACGGGTTATTGGACATCATTTTATTCCCAATGATACCTTGCTTACCCAAGACCAGGCTACCTGGATCATAACGGGGCCTAATATGGGGGGAAAATCAACGTATTTGCGTCAGGTTGCTCTGGTTTCTATAATGGCCCAGCTTGGCTGTTATATTCCCGCAAAAGCAGCAAATTTAGCCATTTTGGACCGTATTTTTACTCGTATTGGAGCGGGAGACAACTTGGCCCAGGGAAAAAGTACCTTTTTAGTGGAAATGGAAGAAACGGCGGCTATTTGCAGTCAAGCTACTGAAAATAGTTTAGTGATTTTAGATGAAGTAGGGCGAGGCACGAGCACGTTTGATGGACTTGCGATTGCTCAAGCAGTGGTGGAATATATTCATACGGCCGTAAAAGCGCGATGCCTATTTGCGACGCATTACCAGGAACTTACATTGCTGCCGCACAATTTTAAGGGAATAGTGAGCTATTATGCAGCAAGTAGAAAAACTGAGCGTGGCATACAATTTATGTATAAAATAATGCCGGGGGTTGCTGATGGCAGTTTTGGGGTGGAAGTAGCTAAGCTTGCAGAATTGCCAAATCCCGTAATCGAGCGTGCGCAAGCATTGCTTGAAGATTTGCAGCATCATAGTTCACAAATTTCATATCGCGCTGCTGAAATTGATAAAGATGGGTATGCAATCAATTTGAAAAAACAATTTGAAGTTTTGCGTGAGCAATTAGATCATGCGCAAGCACGCTTGGCTACCCTTGATCATATAGATTATGATAATCTTTCGCCTAAGCAGGCGTTTGATATTTTGTGGAAAATGAAGGGTTAATTATGCCATTTTTGTTTGATTATTAGTTTCCATGTGTGCAATAAGCTCCATCATTTCATTATATCTAGTGGTGATTGATGGATGCGTGCGCAAATCTTCCATATTCTTTTTGGCTACACATTGTGCAAAATCTTCTTGCAAAGCTTTAGCCGTTGCAATATCGCCCGCAGCTGCCAGTAAATCGGCACGCAATTCTCTATGATGGCGATATGCTTGCACTGCCTTGCTCTTTTCATATGCTGAGCGCGGATAGCCTTTCGTTTGCAGAAAATCGATTACCATACCGCCCTCAATAGAATCCATATGCTTTAAATGCTGCATTTCATGTTTGATGATTGCTGCTTGGATATGGGTCGGGCGATCTTGGAACCATTCTTTATCTATCAAAATTTTGTGATGAATACGATTATGCTCATCATATTCTTGGATCGCCAATAATGGGCAGCCCTTATTGGATTGATATTCGATGGTTACTTTATCTGGATTGATATATCCATCTGCCAAAATTGCTTTGATCGAATTGGTAAGAGGATCTTTTCCTTTTTTATAATGAGTAACTTTTGAAGTTACCACTACATCATTTGCTTTTCGCAGTTGCGCAAATTCATCCATTACTTTTTGCCATTCATCGTGAGCAATTTTAAACTCGTCACGGATGCCATTCATAATTTTGCTGTGTTGGACATCAAGATTTTGGTAGACCGTGCCACAGGCGATTTTTTGCTTTTTGCTCAGTAATACATTAAGCATGTGATCCACCAGCAAGATGCCTGCGCATAATGCGGTAAATGAGATGGTCAGTTCTATAATTCGTTTATGTATGGAATGTGATATCATAATTTTTCCATTTTTTATGCTACTACTACTTGCTTTTGTTCATTTTGCAAGTGTGCAACGAGTTGATTCATAGTATCTAAACGTGCATGTGAACTCGGGTGGCTTTGGCTTACGGGTGCATTGGGAAATTTTTGTATATGCAGCTCAAATGCATTTTTGAGACCTTGCGCAATATGTAAATCATTGCTTCCTGCGAACAAATCGGCACGGAATTCTATATGTTTGTTGTATGCAACAAGTGCCGGATGATTTACGTATTCTTCTGCTTTAATGCAATATTTCTTTAATAGTGTTTCAATGAATAAATATTCTATTGAGTCATAATTAATTAAGTGCATTATTTCGTGAGTGAGCAAAGCTTCTTGTATTTCATCAGGCTTTTGCTCTAAAACAGGAGTGTTTATTTGTAGAAAATGCAAGACTTTATTTTTTGAATATGCTTGGCCAGCTTTTGCATCGCATGCACTATTTGGTTTACTAATATATTCTATAGTTACACGTGCCGGGTTAATTCCGTGCTTTATTAAAATCTTATGAATTCTTTGAGCAAGCTGACTTTTATCTTTACATAGTATTCGTGATGGTCCTTTCAGATCATCTGATTTTTTAATTTTTTCTATTTTAGATAAAGCTTCTTGCCAATCTTTTCTATCGATATTAAAGGCTTCTCGAATGGCCTCAAGGCACTGATTATGGTCATTCTTTAATTGCAGATTTACTGTTTCTGAAACTGATTCTGAATTATTAAGCTGTTCAAATAAAGCTGAAAAATCAGATTTTTGCTGATTAAATGTTCTATACAAAGGATACGCGCTTAAAGCGCCTAAGACAGCTATAATTAAAGCGATTTGAGTGAATTTTTTGATATTTTTCATATAACCTCCAGGGATGTGAATATTTCCATTTGTAACAATTTTATCAAAAAGGGGGGTTTTGTCAATGCTCCAAAGCCGAATTTATAGGCTTTTTTTAAAATTTTTACATTCGCCTTCCAGGCGATGGGCAAGGGGAGGTTTTCATGCAAAAAACCTCCCCTGCACCCCAAAGTTGCACTTAAGGGGGTACCTTAAGAAACCCAACAAATTGAATTTGCAACCTCGCTATCGCTGCAATTGCAAAGTCAATTTGACCAACGAATTACAAAATAATAAATAAAAAGTCTTATGAACGTGACCGCCGAGCTCGAGCGCCCTTAAAGGCGCGGTAGTGGCCGGCGTTCACATGTAATGAAGGGGTCCACGGGGAACCCCTGGTGCACGGGTTGCAAGGGTGTTTGTAAGAACACCCTTGCCGCAGGCGCCGCGGAGGCGCTATCCTAATAAATAGGGATAAATATTTCTTTGGGGGATGGTATGAAGAAAAATAAAAATACACATTTTCTTAAAAAATTTCTGTTTACTTGTTTACTTCTTTTAACTGGTGTAATAATTGCCTGCTTTATTTTCAAACCTAATCCAAAAAAAGTGGTAGAGAATATTCTGAATAAAGCAGATATCCAAATTAATGGTGATCGGCCATGGGATATTACGGTCCACAATGAGAAATTATACGATCGCATATTAGCCCAAGGCTCCTTGGGGCTAGGCGAATCTTATATGGATGGCTGGTGGGATGTGCCACAGCTTGATCAATTCTTTTTTAAGATTTTTAGATCGGGGGCATTGCAAAATGTGTCCTATAGTTGGAACACGATTTTTTCTATCCTAAAATCAAAGTTAGTGAACTTACAATCAAAAGCGCGCGCATTCATGGTAGGGGAGCAGCATTATGATTTGGGTAATGATTTATATGCCAAAATGCTTGATTCAAAAATGGTTTACTCGTGTGGATGTTGGAAAACTGCTCATAATTTAGAACAAGCACAAGAAGATAAATTCGAACTTATTTGCAAAAAATTATATTTAAAGCCGGGCATGAAGATGCTTGATATTGGGTGTGGCTGGGGTGGCCTTGCTTTATACGCAGCAAAAAATTATGGCGTGAGTGTAGTTGGATTAACGGTTTCTAAAGAGCAAGCAGACTATGCGCAAGAAAAAGCACACGGATATCCGGTAGAAATTCGCTTGCAAGATTATCGTGATACAAAAGATATTTTTGATCGCATTGTGAGTGTGGGCATGTTTGAGCATGTGGGCTACAAAAATTATCAAACTTTTATTGATATTTGCAATCGATTATTAAAAGATGATGGGCTCATGCTCTTGCATACGATTGGTGGAAATCAATCATACACAATGGGTGATGAATGGATGCACAAGTACATATTCCCGAATGGCATGTTACCTTCCGTTGCACAAATTGCTACTACCCTTGAAGGCAACTTTGTGATGGAAGATTGGCACAATTTTGGTGCCGATTATGATAAGACTCTCATGGCTTGGCATGCGAATTTTCAAAAGCATTGGCCGGAGCTTAAAAATAAGTATGATGATCGCTTTTATCGCATGTGGAACTATTATCTGCTTTCGTGTGCCGGATTATTTAGAGCACGCTATATTCAACTTTGGCAAATTGTGCTTTCCAAACATGGTGTGCTCGGAGGATATCAATCGATTCGATAGTTAAACCGGATGGCTGCACCTTTGATTTTCATTACAGGTAAATCCATTGTGCCGATAAAAAGTGAGTAAGCTTTTAAGTGAGTAAAGATCCATCTGCTTGCAGCCATGTTTTTTTGATTGTGTGCGTGCTTGCTTTAATAAAGCTTTTGCTACTCCCTGTCTTTCAAACCCTCGTGTTACTTGTAAGTAATAAAGATGGCACTTATCTAGATGCGCGAACCCAAGAAGTTCATTTTGCTCATTAAAGACACGGATGGTGCAATTGTGCTCTTCGCATGCTATTTTAAACTGCATTTGCTGCGCCTGAATCTGAGTAATAAAAAAGAGTAAAAAACAAATGAAAAAAATCATCTGAACCAAAGTTTATATTGATTTTATTCTAAATATTAAGCAATATATATTCGTTTTTTTTAGTAAAATGCAAGAATATTGTTTTAAGAAAAGAGAATGAGAAGAAGTAATGAATTATCTTTCTAAAATGTTTTTTTTGTTCGTTATAGCAATTCCTTATATTATGTCTGCGCAAATTCGAATTTTATTAACGGCGGCACTCACCGATGCTCATTATGAATTTCGAAAAGATGAGTATATTCACGCATTCAATACTTTAAAAAATCTAGGATATGAAGAATTTTATATTGTAGAGGCGCTCAAAAAAGGAGGCCACACTTTTTTGGATGAATATTCTTCCCATGTGTTGTATGCCACTGCCAATGATCCATTGTGCAAAAATCAAGGAGTAAATGAATCGCGTACTATGTTAGAGGCGCTTGATTATTTTGATTTTGATCCTGAAGATATGATTATAAAATTGACTGGTCGTCATCGGTTAATTTCTGACTTTATTATTAAAATGGTTGAAAATAACCCCGATTGTGATGTGTTTTTTAAATATTGCAAAGGAATGTATCCGGCATTTTTTGATGGGATGGTGCCAACGATGTGTTTTGCCATGCGCTGTAAATTTTTACGGGAGATGTATGCAACCATCGATTATAAAAAGATGCAACAAGAGAATATGCCGATCGAATGGCTTGTGCCTGCTTTTATTAACAGAATGGTTAATGAAGGTAAGATGAAGAGTATGATTTTGGATAAACTTGATATACGAGTGAATGCGTTTGCCAGTTCTGCTTCGCCTGGTTTAGCTGAAAAAATTGTTATTTTCTAATCAAAACTATATTTTTACGGGGAGTTTACGTATGAAATTTTGTTATCTTGTTTTATTTCTTTCACTAATTTGTTTGAAAATAAATTCACAAATATTAGATGAACTTGGTATAAAATATGGCACAGATAAAAGTTCTCACTTTCATTCTTACACCAAACATTATGAAAAATATTTTGAAGCATTCAGAAAGGAACCAATAAAATTTTTAGAAATTGGTTTTCATAGGGGAGCTTCCGCACATATGTGGGAAGATTATTTTACGTGTGCCAATTTATATTTTATTGATATTGATCCGGGAATACGGGCGTTTTCTAAAGAATTTAAAAGAGTCCATTTAAATATAGTGAATCAAGAAGATGAAGTCGCGTTAAAAAGATTCATCGAAAAAGTGGGCGGTGATTTTGATATTATTATTGATGATGGGGGTCACACCATGCGGCAGCAGATCACGAGCTTTAAAGTTTTATTTCCACATCTAAAAAGTGGCGGAATTTATGTGATTGAAGATTTACACACTTCTTACCCATATGGACCAAATTATGCAGTTAATTTTGGTTGTGCCAATCCAGCGCAAGAGACAGCGGTAGACTTTTTAAAAATGATGGTAGATTGCATTAATTTGCCCGGTGCGCGAACCACCTGTGCTGATGTTTCTAAATGCCCTGCGCATATAATTGCTAATTTACCTAATTATTTGGCCGAAATAGAAAGTATCCATTTTTATTGTTCGTTGGCTTTTATTATCAAAAAATAAGTGTATTGGAAAGAACGAACATTTCAAATGTTCGCTCTTTCACCTGAATATCTAACTAAAATAAAAACGGTAAGGGCTTATACGGCTCCCTGCACAAGATGTGATGGCCGCATGATCCTTGCAGCTCGATGTTCACTTTATTATCGTTGATAGAATTTTCTGCATTGTAAATATAGACAATATCAGGTACAAATGCCGCATGAGCTCCGCACATTTCCATGATTGGATACATCACAGCCAAATCACCGGTCATGGGATAAAAGCGATCACCATACATAAGATTCTCTTTTTTAATTTTTTGATACAGTGCCGCATAATAGGTGCGTAAATGAGTGATGTTCCAAGCCGCGCCGCGAAAATTATTATTTGCAATCACGTCAGGGCTCGTAGTATAGGCAAAACCCTCGAGTGCGAAGGGGAACCACATAAATTGCCCATACGTGGCCCATACTTGAGGATCTTGATAGATTTCATTTAAACGATTGAGCACATTATCATGTGCGAGCCAATCATCACCATCCACAATAAGAATTATCTCATCCGGTCTGCACATATGCGCGGCCGTATAAATATTGGCAACGGCCCCCAAACGCTCAGGGTTGCGAATAAGTGTGATTTTATGTTCTTTGTTACATTCTTTAATATAATCGGCAACCAATTGTCCAGTGCCATCGGGAGATGCATCATCAATATAAATAATGCGAT
>BTUB01000040.1:0-3512 GCA_045863215.1 Candidatus Babeliales bacterium
ATTGCGGAAGTCTTAGAAAAACAGAATGAAAAAATTAAGAAAAGAAAAGAAAGAAAGAAAAATAGAAAAAATACAAGTTTTGATGCTTTGCACTTGGCATCATCTGCTTTAATCACCCCACGAACGGATAATATATAAAAAATGGAAATGGAGATATTATGAAAAATATATTGTTATTATCATTATTCTTACCCTTACCGATCCTTGGTATGGAAAAAATAAATGCTTGTATGGTGTATTGCAAGCCCACTAAGCAAGATGCGTGCAATGCTGTTGTTCAAGGTAGTCTTATTGCGGCTCAAATGATAGGTTGTCACCCAAAATTTTCTGCATTAGTAAACAGCGCAAAAGAAAAAGTGCTACCGGTTTCTTTTGTTGCTCCTGCTTTAATTGCCTGGAACTCGGAAGCGTTAACAAATGGTATCATGAATCAACTACCGGAAATGAATACTACTGCTACCTATTGTATAGGAACGGGAATACAAAAAACATTATTATACGGCGGATCTGCATTAACTGCGTATTTATTATATACACAAACATGGGATGGTCTTACCAAGCGTGGATTGGCGCATATTTTTAGTCCACAAATTAAACAGGCCCGAGGAATAAAACAATCCGCTGGAATAACAAGTAGCAATGCAATGGAGATCAAAAAGTCAATAATAGCCTTCGCTCAGAAGCTTGAGCAAGTAAAAGCGAATGAACTTGAATTAGAAAAAAATATTCTAGCTCAACATAGTAATCTTACATCTCGCATACATCAATTAAATGAATCGGATAAGATTCAAACGCAATTATTAGAGCAGTTAAATGATCTTGTTAAAGAAGTAAATGTACAAGAGCTTACCGATAAGATTGTAGCTATTGAAAGAAATCAAATAGAAAAAAACAATGAATATTGGCAAAAATTGCAAAAATCTTTGAGACAAATGGATGCACGTCAAACAGAATTGAATGAGCTCTTAAAAATTAAAGATCATGCGATTATACAAAGAAAAAATGCTCTGAAGATATTGGCGAATGCAATGAATGAAGATATACAGACCTTAATGAACAGCATTGCTGATTTTGCTCAAAATTTACATGAAAGCAAATCACTCACGCACATTGCACGGCAATATGCCAATCGGGTATCTGCTGCATTGCAAGTGCGAGAACAGTTGCTAGAAGATTCAAATTCAGATTCGGACTATATAACTGATGATGAATCAGAATCTGAAATCTCGTTGGCGCCCCGTGGTATAGCCGGAAGCAGTAGATCTAAGTAACTTTTAAGGCCAGTAAATTTCGCATTTCCTCTTTTTGGGTTTTCAAAATAAGTAAATTTTTAGAAAAACTTTCGAATTGTAGCTTATTATTAAAGCTTTTATTCGAAAGTTTTTCGTTTTTTGGTACGGAGTTTTGCTTTTGTTTGATTGACGTGTTTTGGTTCTTGAGGAAGTCTTGTAAATAATTCCTTTTAATTTTAAAATTAAAATATTTAAGGGGTGAATTGTGGAGAAAAAATGGTTTTTATTTTTATTAAATGGTTCTCTGAGTTCTGTGTGTGGTATGCAAGATAAAAAAGAGGTAAAGTTTTCAGAAGGTGAGATGGCTAAAGTAGTAGGAGTTCAAGAAGTCTTAATTGCCTCTCCTAAATCTCCAGCTATTCCTCGTACTAAATTGAGTCCTCATGAGAGATTTCCGGTGCGGCCTGAATTATCGCCCCATAAGCAATATGTAATTCAACATAATAGCGCTCCCGATATTGACGGTAACAAAGTAGAAGAAGTTCGCGCTTTCAAACATCTCAAGCAACCATAAGGAAATTTCTTTTTACCTTTATTTTGGGATGCTTTTAACATAATATCCATTATCAGATGATCGTTTTCCTTCGATTATTCTTCCTTTTCATGTCGCATGAGCCAAGCCAAGCTGATAGAAATTACAAAAGAGGTTTTTGCTTGATTACCATTGAGTTTTTGATAAAACGGAATTTGGAAACCCATTTGAAAAATGGTATTTGGCGTTGAAAGATATAATGATGGGCCAACATACATCGTGGTACCACCTGAATCATGATCAATATGACCCATTAATTTATCTTTTTCAAAACTAATACCATTAAATTCAACCATACCCATTAAAATTTTATCATCATAATATTTCAGATTTCTTCCAATGCCAGCTTGATAGAGAGTAGAGTTTCCTACCTTATTGCCATCATGCTGAGTGGTGATCAATTCTCCACCGGAGATAAAACTATACCAGTCATAGGTAACCCTGCTCCACGTACCACCCACAAAAAAAGCCGGTGATCCAAATCCGGTAAATGGAGCATGTTGAGAAAATCCGGATCTTACTGGTTCTAAAATGCCGGATGGCAAATAAATTGTGGCAATAGCTGTTGCTTGATTTGCTGAATGATAATCAGATTTATTATAAAAAGCGTATTCGCTTTGCACTATGATATCGCCAAGACCGCTCGTACGCAGGCCATTTTCTTGATTAATCACCGGCACAGGAAATAAAATAAAGAGTGAGGAAAACTCGGTAATTCCAACTAATGTGTAAATTTCATTGTAAAAAAATTTCTTATTATTTTTGCCACGCAAAGTTACTGGATTAAGATAGGTAAGCACATCACCTTGATCAATGATATTTTGCCCCACGCTAAATAAAGGACTCGGCATAAGCGCTGCTGAAAGCGCAAAATTTCCTAATGAAAGTGGTTTAGGTTCAAAAATTGTGGTATGAGGATATATCGGAAAGATAAAGATCACATTTAAAAATATGAACCAACTTTTTATCATCTATCCAACCATAAGTATAACAATAGAAATATGTTGTTGATTGGCTACACGTTCAAGCACAATTAATAAGGTTGGGTAATAATTCAATAATGTTTTATCACACTCAACCCATAAAAAATCTGCATCGAATTCTAGTTCAAAAAAGGATGATAAAGAAGATGCTGTTACTTCTTCGGCCAAATTAGGTACATGTAATTCAGCCTGTTGTAGGGAAAAACATGCAGGCGCATCAAAACAACGCAATGCAGTTAGATACTTTTGAATAATTGCTCTACCCTTTGCAAAAGTATCTGCGTATAAATAATGAATACCTGGTTCTAAAAAGATATCTTGTAATTCAAGGATATGTTGATCAGAATGAGTCGTATTTTCAAAGAATACCGTTTGATTAATCTTGCAACCAAGATTATTGCAAATAGTCTTCATCCAGCCTCCTTTTGGTAAGCTTACCTCAAGTGAGTTTGGGTCCCTACTCCCTAGCCCTTAGTTGGAGAATATGAAAACTTTATCCAAAATTGCAATATATTGAAAATAATTTAATTATTTTAATGTTTGTTTAGGTTGCCACAATCCGCATAAGCTTATTGCAAGTGCATCAGTGGCATCGTATTTATCTGGCTTTGCCAAAGTAGGAAATAGTTGAAATAATACGCGCGCCACTTGATCCTTGCTTGCACCGCCAAAACCGGTCAATGATTGTTTAATTTGAGTCGGTGC
>BTUB01000040.1:3522-10588 GCA_045863215.1 Candidatus Babeliales bacterium
TTTTAAGGAATGTTTGTGGGCCAGAAAATATAAAATGCCACGTAAATATCCGAGCTTTAAAAAATTTTGCGCATTTTTGCCCAAAAATGGTGTTTCAATAGCCAGCTCGGTAATTTGAAGATTAATTATCTTTTGCTCAAGCGCATCATGAAATAGCGCAACCCGTTCTTGCAACGGTTTTGATTGCGGTAGCTTTAAGTATCCAAAATCAAGCAGCATCGTGCGATTACTCTCTTTTACTACCACCGCATACCCCGTAAACGAAAATCCCGGATCGATTCCTAATACTCTCACTACTCTCTTCCTTTTTAATCATCAAGATTTTCAAATTTCGTTTGTTCTTTAGCAAAGTGCAGATGTACCGTGCCGGTCGGGCCATTACGCTGCTTACCAATAATCAGCTCAGCAAGTGATGGGTTTTCTGTTTCTTGGTTATACACGCTTTCACGATATAAAAACATTATCACATCCGCATCTTGCTCAATTGCACCAGATTCACGCAAGTCTGAAAGCATGGGACGTTTATCCATACGGCTATCCACTGCACGCGAAAGCTGAGAAAGTGCAATAATAGGAAGTTCTAATTCTTTTGCCAGCGCTTTGAGTGCCCGAGAAATTTCTGATACCTCTTGGTGACGATTTTCATGTTTTTTTGGTGAACTGAGCAGTTGTAAATAATCAATTACCAATAATTGCACATTATGCTCTGCTTTGAGCTTACGTGCTTTTGCACGTAAATCCATAATATCAAGCATTGCAGTATCATCGATAAATAATTTAAGTTCACCCAAGTGCCCCGCTACTTTAGTAAGTTCTAGCCACTCTTCTGAAGTGATCGTGGCATTTCGAATATTATGATGAGCTATTCCTGATTCGGCAGAAAGTAAACGGAGTGTGAGTTGCTCTGCGGACATTTCTAAAGAAAAAAAACCGACGGCTGCATTTTCATTGGCCGCTGAAAGCGCCATCGAAAGTGAAAGCGCCGTTTTCCCCATTGAAGGGCGTGCTGCAAGCACCACAAAATCACCCTTTTGAAATCCAGAAGTCATTTGATCAAGTTTGCGATATCCAGATGGAATGCCTGTGATCCCTTTACTATGACTTTTTAATTCAGAAAGATGCTTAAACGTTTTTTTGAGCCAGATATTAAGCTGCACAAAATTTTGAGTGGAACGCTTATTGGAAATTTGGAAAATTACTTTTTCAGCCTCATCAAGCACCGAATCGATGCCTTCTTCATTTTGATCATAGCAGTTGGCAATAATATGAGCCGCTGATCCAATCAATTCTCTAAGCATGGCCTTTTGGCGAATAATACGCGCGTGCTGCTCCACAAATCCAATTGCTGGCAAATCTTCTTGCAAAGATACTAAATATACAATGCCACCAATGGTTTCTAACTGATTGCGTTTAGTAAGTTCATCTTGAAGTGTTACTAAATCAATGCGTTTGCGCGCAGCAGCAAGATCAATAATGGCTTGATAGATATATTTATGAGCTACATGATAAAAATCCGCGGCTGTAATAATTTCAGAAGCTACAGCAATATTTTCATCATTAAGTAATAAAGCGGCCAATACCGAACGCTCAGCATCTAAGCTTGAAGGCAAACTTCTGCCCAGAGTGCGCTCGGTATCAAAAGGTTTTGGGGCAAAACGTTTTTCTTTTTGCATGCCCTGCCCCTCTTTCATTAGGGAAAGATTTTAAAATTACTCTGAAACAACTGAGAGGGTAAGTGTCGGCTGTAAGCGCGAAGAAAGCTTAATGGTAACTTCATAGTTTCCTTTAGCTTTAATCGACTTATCAAAAATCACTTGATCAGCTTTAATGCTTGCATGTGGCGCAAGTAAGGCTACCACTTCAGCTTCGCGAACTGATGCATATAATTTGCCATCATCATGCATTTTTCTTTTTAGAATTAATTTAAGACCCTGAATAGCACTTGCCAATTCAGAAGTATGTTCCTCGGCTTTTTCTTGGCGTTTCACTTTTACTTTTTCACGCCCTTTGAAAAACGCTTCTTTTTCAGGAGTTACTTCTTCTGCCAACTTGCGTGGAAAAAGGCTATTACGTGCAAACCCATCACTTACTTTAATAATTTCACCGGCATGGCCAACATTGGGCACATCTTTATAAAGGTATACTCTCATGCTCTAATCCTTCTATTTGCATAGTTTTTTGATACATGAATAAGTATAATTTAAAGATTCATCTTTGAAAACTCTGAAATATGGAAAATGCCCTGGTCATCCTTTGTTAAAGTTGCCCGCACATTGCAATAAGAACCGGTTTCTATGCCGAACTTGCTCATAATTATGAGTTTTTGCTCTTGGGGTTCAATATAAAGATGAGCAACGCTATTTTCATATTTCACAATTCCGATAATCGGTTTTTTATTTTTGCAAATCTGATCAAATTCCGCTTTGCCACGAGAAATGGCACAATCAAACGCTCCCTTTGCAAAACAAAAAACCCGCTCCTGCTGTTCTATGGATCGCTGCAATGCGTGGGTCCATACGGCTTGCTTTATGGCTACAAAGGCGATCACACTCATTAAAGAAGTTAAAATGAGTACCAAAACAAGTGCCGAGCCATTTTCATGTTTATCCATTGTACACCCGTATCTGAGCAGACACGCATATATCCCCTGCTTCAATAGCACAGATTATTACTGTAGCTTGAAATGCAGTAGCACATAAGGAACAATGAAATGTGGTTATGTTCGTAGCAATCAATCCCTTAGTTTTATTTTCAATGCGATAGAGTTTGTCTTTTTCTCGGCACCAACAAATTGCTGAATCGCCACAGTATAATTTCATTGAATTTTCATCAAAGTGCCACCGATTAATTGCTGCATCCGCACCTTGAATATCAGCCTTCAATCGCGTCATGGCAGTTTGAATGGCCATTGCATCGTGGGATCTTCTTTGAGTTTGATTGATACTACCGGCAAAGCGAGCAACCCATGAGAATATGATCGTTGCTAGAAAACCCAGCAGAGTCGCGTAGAGCAATGTTTCTATTAAGGTAAAGCCAGATTGCTTCATACTACCTTTTTTTCTAAAATAGTTTGTAAAGTTATGTGGTGTTCATCATGCCAATAAACTTCAACACAAGCCGGCCAAACAGGCATACGAGCCCCATCATCCCATTCAATATCTAAAGAGTTTTGAAATACATGAATTTGATATGCACCCTCTGCAATCGGCTTATTGCCCTCTTTGAGCTGATCTATGGCTCGGTTCGCCTCTAACATCGTGCCCATACGATTTTGGGCCTTTTTTTGTTCTTTTTGTACATATGCACCATAAAATGCCATAATGCTGGCTGCAATTGCAAACAGTAAAATGCTGCACATTATTTCAATAAGTAAGAATCCAGGTTTGTGCAGCTTTACTATAGGTGGATTTGGCATATTAAAATAACCCTTTTTATGGTATAATAAAGAAAAAAACTAGTATCTTAAACCCTCTTTGTTATGTGAGGCGATTATATGAAGTTTATGAATCTCAGATCAATGTTTTTGATCATTTTCACTCTTATGGGAATATTTGTTCCTACTGCACAATTATACGCACCACCGGCTAGCCCCACGGGCATGCCTCCTCAACTTTCTGAAGATGATGTAAAATTCTTAGAAGAATTAAATAAGCAAATTCAAGAAGAAGTTAAAAGATTGCCTACACGCAAACAATTAGAAGCGCAAGGCATGTCTATGGAAGAAATATTGCGCGGCGAAAAGGAACATAGAATTCAGACAAAAGAGAAGTTTGATGAAGATGTAGAAAGATATTCTAAGATGAGTGAGCAAGAACTGTTTGAAGAGCTTGAAAAAACACTTGCCGAAGTAGAAAAAACAAGTACTCCTGAAGCACATCCGGAATATCCATCAATGGATATTTACCAAGAAGAAGCGCCTAAACCAATTGCGCCGGCCCCTGTTGCTAAGCCAGCCATTCCTTCAAACAAACAGCAAGCAGCCATCCAGTTGATCGATGCAATAATTAGCTCTATCAATAACTTTTTAAGTAAAGCCCAAGTAATGGTTGAATTGCCAGGTAAGATTACTTCTTGGATCAAAGAAGGAAAATTAAGAAACTGGCCAACTAATCTTTCTTGGAACAGCTTTAGAACTCAAGTGGAAGAATTACAAGCAAAACTAAATAAAATCAAAGATAAAGATACTAAAACGGGTACGTATAAATATCTTGATGATTTTATAAAAGATGAGGGTACTTATAATAATTTGGTAAAAATTAAAGATGCGCTTGCTCTCCATGTGCCAAAAATTGCCGTAGGTTCTTTTGCAATTGATAAAATGACCTCTGCCGGCCGCCAAGCAGTACGCGATACACTTTTAAGCTTGCACGAGGCTGTGGCTACTTTAGCTATCCCAGCAAACCTTGATAAAATCATTGAAAAATATGAACCAACGGCAAAGAAAATCAAAGAATCAGAAGAAGCCGCACAAAAAAGAGCATTAGAAGAATCGCGCCGTGGCAGAACACCAGGTTACACCACCGTAGGCGGTTATCCTAAATTTGAAGGGGATTATCGCGGACGCTCGGATTTTGATCGCGGATTCGATCGTTATTCACCGGGATTGTTTGATGCACCTGAACGCGAAAAAGCTCGCCCCGATGATAAAAAGGATGCAAAATCTGCAGGTGGCACTGCCGGAGGAGCTGCAAAGTCTGAGGCTAAAAAGCCAGAAGAAAAAAAGCCTACTCCGGAAAAACCCAAACGTGAAGAAGATAAACGTGCCGATGAATTAGCAAAAGATTTTAGCTCCGGCGCGTTCCAAATCATTGATGCATTAGAATCTCACCCGCATTTGGCTAAAATAGAACAGCACATGAATGATGATAAGTTTGTAGATGAAGAGGTTTATAAAGAAGGTATTCCTCAACTGGTAGAAGGAGTAAATAAAGCTTTGCGAGCAGTTAAATTACTCAAAAGACAACTGGGCAGAAAGACTCTTACCGATGAGCAGAAGAAAGAGTTCAAGAAAGAGATCCGAGATGGCTACAATAAGGATATCAAAGGTGATCTTGAAAAGCTGAGCAAACAATTGGAAAGTATCAGCAAATCAGGTGCATCCGTATTAGTGCCAACCACTGCTCCTAAAAATGAATTGTTCCACCAAGCCAAAACATATGCTTACTTCGGCAAGAAAAATGATACTACATTTAAAGCAAAAATAGATGCTGATAAAGATGAAGTTGCTCAAGCAGTGGCACAAGCTACCGCAGCTGGTACTCCTGTGGCGCAAAAATATACTAAAATGGACGCTGATGTTAAACTTGCAGAAGAACTGTATACCAAGAAAGAATCTGCAGACTTAAGCAAACTGAGCGATAAGATTAAAGAATTGCAAAAAGCGGTAAATGATCTTTAATTAAACAGGCATATGCAACATCCAAACGGGCAGCAAAAGTTGTTGCCCGTTTTTTATGGAGTAGATTCATTTTTCTTATTTGGTGATTAACATAATGAGAGTATTATCAGTCAATATAGCGATGAATTAATTAGCAATTATATCTAAAAAAAAAGGCTGCCGTAAAAGCAGCCTTTTTTTAATGTGCCAAGCAGGCACTTATTTTAGAAGATTATTCATTTTTTGAATTTTCTTTCCTAATTCAGTTATTAAGATCTGCGCAGATTGCAGATCCAACGACGCATCCGGTCTAAAGCTCGCTTGCATTCTTTCGAACATACCTCTTTTGTAGCCTAAATATACAAGCTCATCGTGCTCAATTCTGTCTAAAATGTTCTTGCATGGGGCAACTTTACCATGCAGCCATACTGATATTGATTTCCACCCACACACCCCTTTTACTTGGCGACGAAAGGATCTGCCTACCGTTTTATTTGAACCCTTGTTAAGTTTTTTATCTAGGTAGGTATAAAACGCCTCCATCAAAAACTTACCCTTAAAGGGATTCATGTAATTTAATTTAATTACATTTTTCCAAAAATCTTCATCTAAATCAGTAGTATTTAAATTGCTATAAACTTCTTCTTGAAGCAGATCACTTTCACTCTTATCATTTTCTGCTTTAAGTGTATTGATTAGGGTAAAACATAATTTTCCATCTGCTTGGCGCATTACATCATAAGTAGCAGTGTGGCCTCCAAGTGATCCCTCTTTAGAATACAAGTAATGCCCGCCAACAAATAATATTGAAGGATGCGATTCCGTTTGAGCTAAGCTATCTGCTTCTCGCGCTAATTCGAGAGCCATTTTACCTACAGAACTAGGTTCATCCGCAAGTTTAACCAATCCTATACAGATTAAATAATTAGTTTTTGCCCGAGCCAAACTTTTTTGCACATTTACTAAGCGATTTTGCATTTGGGCAGGCATATTAGGATTTTTTGCCATAAAATCACCGAGTCCTATTTCCATCGCGGTGATTGAAACTGATGGATCAATGCCTTCATGTTGGGCTAAATCAAATTTTGGCCCAAGAGCATGAAAAATAAGCCTAGAATTATTATAAATGTCATCTGATTGCATGGCAAAATGTGATTGCATGCAAACGCACAGCATGATAAATATTTTTGTTAAAATTTTCATGCTAACACTTTCTGGCAACGGCGGCACAATTTGAACTCATGAGTAGTAATATCCCAGTTCCAGCAGCGCGGGCATTTATCACCATCAGCTTTTTGCACGCCGACTGATAATCCTTGATACTCTGATGGAATAGTTTCATCCTCAGATTTTGCAATCGTAAATTGTGACACAATGCAGAACTCTTTAAAGAAGCCTTCCGCTCCTTGATTGGTGCGCTCAAGATCTTTTACTAATGCATCAAACTGTTTTGCAAATGGCGCATTGTCATCCACATAGATAGTCACTTGCGCTTCGAGAGAATGCTTTACAATTCCCTTCTCACGCAATCCTTCTATCGATTTGAGCACTGCAGATCTAATTTCGCGTAACAGATGCCAGCGGTTTTCAAAGTCTGTTTCATATCTTTTTTCTTCAAGTGAAGCTAATGCGCGCAAATCAACTTGTTCAGTGCTTGCTTGCGCTTGTCCGGTCTTCCACGCAACGTTT
>BTUB01000041.1:0-10569 GCA_045863215.1 Candidatus Babeliales bacterium
TGCGCGCCAGAATGATTTAAACAGATCTGGAATGCGGCCGCGTGAATCGAGCAAAAAGAAGATCCAAAAGCTGCACAATGGTAACAAATACATGGGTAAAATCTCAGGCATTACAAACGTAAAAGGCAATGGAAGATACATGAAAGGGAAATAAAGAAAAAAGAAAAAGGGATGTGTATTAAGCGCTAAATCAGCGATTATGTTACTTATATAGGTAAAGTAAAAGGGTATGAGTCCTGCCAAAATACACAGTAATACAAAGTAGATAAAATAAGGCAGATATCCTTTATAATAGGTAAGATCTTTTTTGCTTAAAGAAGGGCGTACACTTACATAAACCATAAAGGCAAATAAAAACCAGAGGAGTAGCGGAATAAGGGCGAATAACGTTTTTAAAAAATATCGGTAATAGATTATTTCGGAAATGAGTGCGACTGCCAGAAGCCACCAGAAGTTTTTAAAAATTGTTTTATAGGTATTAATGATGGCTTTAAACGTTACTAAAGAAAATAATTTTGCATTTTGTGGCATAAACAGCGATAATGAATCTCTCCATGAACGGAAAAAGTAATGCACTTTATATATCCTTTATTAATTTCTTTGAGAGTTATGCCTCGTAAAATTTCTCGACTCGCATACGCTCGCTCGAAACGAATGGAATCACCTACTCCGTTCGCCTCGACCGAAGCTTCGAAGAAGCTAAGTGGAGAGGATAAAAAATATCGTAATACCGATATTACATACTTACATCCTTAACGGATGTAAATTTAAAAAAAAGTACCATATTTCAGGGTATCTTACAAGATGGCCCCAGAAAATATTTGACTTTTAGTAAATTATTTGATTAGTATAAAATAAACTCAAAAACCCTTCAATTGCTTTATTGTATCAGTAGTAACGATGAGAAACCGCTATGAAAAAGTTGTTAATTGTAGAATCACCCAGCAAGATTAAAACGATCTCAAAGTTTTTAGGCAAAGATTTTAGAATTATGTCCACGATGGGGCATATTATGGATCTTCCGCCAAAAAAATTGGGCGTTGAGATGACAGGTGATTCTATTGCCATCGAATACGATCCAATAGAAGATAAAGAAAAAACGATTGTAGAAATTTGCAAAGCAGCGGCTAATGCAGATGAGATTTATCTTGCTTCTGACCCGGATCGCGAAGGGGAAATTATTGCCTGGCATGTGGAGCAATCGATAAAAAAAGTGGTGAAAAATCCGAAAATTCATCGCATTATGTTTAATGAGATTACCAAACCTGCCGTTCTGAATGCGATTGAACATCCGCATGATATTGATATGAACAAAGTTGCCGCGCAGCAAGCGCGTCGTATATTGGATCGCTGGGTGGGGTATGAGGTATCTCCGATTTTATGGACTAAAATTGCTCCGGGACTTTCTGCCGGGCGTGTGCAATCGGTGGCGCTACGCTTAATTTGTGATCGTGAAGAAGCAATTCGTAATTTTAAGCCTGAAGAGTATTGGAGTATCACCGGTTTATTTAAACATGCTGATGGCAACATTGAAGCCGCGCTCAGTCATATTGGTAAAGATAAGGCCGAAATTAAAAATGAAAAAGATGCAAATCAAATAGTTGCGGATATAAAAAAGCAAGATTATGCAATTGATTCGATTACTGATAAAGAACGGACCAAAAATCCACTTCCTCCTTTTATGACCAGTACTTTGCAGCAAGCAGCATTTAATCAACTTGGATATTCAACTAAGAAGACCATGCAACTTGCGCAGCAATTATACGAGGGTGTGCCTTTAGAAGATGCAAGCACGCCAGTTGCGCTTATCACGTATATGCGTACTGATTCATTGCGTTTATCAAATACGGCAATTGATCAGGCGCGCGAATTTATTAATAAAAATTTTGATAAAGAATATCTGCCTGCGAGCGCGAATGTTTATGCAAAATCAAAGGCAAAAGAAGCTACTACTCAAGATGCGCACGAAGCAATCAGACCAATTGATGCGTATATTACTCCTGAAAAAGCGCGCAAATATTTGCCCAAAGATTTGGCACAATTATACGAGCTGATTTGGAAGCGTTTTATTGCCTGCCAAATGAAATCTGCGCTCTTTGCGCAGCGCCAAGTGGTAATTAAAGGTGGTAAATTTATTTTTAGAGTTACCGGCTCAACTCTTATCTTTGATGGATTTTTAAAAGTATATAATGCCACTGAAGAAGATGAAGAGAAAGAGGGCAAAGTAGTATTGCCTAAAGCGATTAAAAAAGATGATCCGCTTGATCTGCAAAAAATTACACCAAAGCAGCATTTTACTCAACCGCCTCCACGATATACTGAAGCATCGTTGGTAAAAGAGATGGATAAAGAAGGCATAGGCCGTCCAAGTACCTATAACGCGATCATGAATACGATTCGCGCGCGCCAATACACGGTGGTGGATACTAAAAAAAGATTCCATCCAACTGAACTGGGCATGACGGTGACTAAGCAGTTGATAGATAACTTGCCCAAGATTATGGATATCAAGTTTACCGCCTATATGGAAGAGCATCTTGATAAGATTGCGGGTGGGGAACTAGAAAGAAATACGGTGCTCTATGGATTTTATGAACCATTTAGCCAAGCAGTAAAAACATTTAAGGGTTCAGATACCAAACGTGTTGCCGAACCTACGAATATCACGTGCCCTGAATGCAAAGAGCATAAGCTTGCAATTCGCTTTGGAAAATCGGGCGAATTTTTAGGATGTCTTGGCTATCCAAAATGTAGCTTCACGAGTAACTTTAAGCGTAATGAGCAAGGTGAAATTGAATTGGTGCAAGCAGCACAACCGCAAATACTTGAAGAAAAATGCCCACAATGTGGCAAACCATTGCGCCAATTAGTAGGCAAATTCGGGCCCTTTATTGCCTGTTCAGGTTATCCTGAATGTAAATACATTCATCATGTAAAAGCTAAATTCCCGTGCCCGCTTGATGGAGGAGAAGTAGTGCAGCGCAGATGGCGTGGAGGCACTTTCTGGGGGTGCAACAACTATCCAAAATGCAAATTTGCCGTGTTTGGTGATATAGAAGAAACACCGTGCCCAAAATGCAAACTGCCGTTCTTAGTCAAAAAAGTGGACAAAGATGGCAAAGTAACCTTATTCTGCTCCGATAAAAATTGTGGCTATAAAACGCAAGAATAATAGTTCAAATAAGAGTCCATTAAAGATTCAGCCTAGAATCGCTTTCTGAGGTAATGCTTATAGAGCTTGCAACTGATACAAAAGTATCTCCATTTTGTGTGCTGTGGACTGCATTTTGATGGATTGAATTTTCAGTTGATGCGGCTGTATGCTTGGTATGTTCTGTTTTTTCATTTGGGGCGAGTGTAGCATATAAGCTGCTAGCTTTAAGGTGAGCAATGAGCTCCTTTGGATTACATGCTTGTGGGGGTTGGGGTAGATCCATTCCGTTTGTTATTTGAAATAATAAAATAGATGCAAAAAATAGAAAATTTTTCATTACGATTCCTTTGTATCTAATTGAGAGTAATTTTTTTGTAATTCAAAAATTTTGTATTGTAAACGTTTTTTCTTTTCTTCTTTCAACCATAATATTGGTCGTATATATGTGAGTGCAGCAGCGCAAGAAATTGAAGCCGCTAAAGTCGCGCCCGCAATTTTAGCTCGTTTGGCCCAAACACGATAAGGATGATGTGGTGAACTTTTAACGAATTTAAATGGTGTTACACATGATCCGATTAATCCTGCCGCTCCAATTAAAAATGCGGTTTTATCTCGGAGTGTGTTAAATAGTGAAAGATGTTTAGTATAAAAGATTTGGCTTTCAAGCTCGTATAGCTCTTGTTTTAAATTTTTTACTTCGAGTTCTTTTTTTACTAAATCTTTATTTGGACTGGTTGCGGGTGTGTGTAATGAAAATAAAAGTAAAAAAAATAATTTTTTCATACTATTCCTTGATTGTTAAAGAACCACTGCCGCATAATCCATGCAAGTAATTCTTGATCTGCTGCCCTGGTATCATAGCTTTTTACTTTTTCATCAAGGTAGCCATATCGAATACCCACAAACTCGATGCATGGGCATACTGCTTTGGCAATTGCGTGCAAATGACGTTCTTTATCATCGATTGCAATAATTTTAGTGGGGCAGTAATTTAAACGGTCAAATACGTGGCAAAGCACTTTCCCTTTATCATTCCCATTACAAAAAATGATGCCATTTTTGTGGCAATATTCTAGATGGCAATCATGCCAGAATTCATCGGGCCATAATGGAGCATGAGAGAGATCGATACCGATAGTATCTAGCTGCTCAATAGTGCGATCACAAACCTCAAATGAACGTGCAGTAAGGCCAATTACGATTACACCCGCATTTTGCAATTCTTTAATGATATCGCAGGTGAGTAATTCAATTGGTATAAAATCGACCGTATGCATAATATCATAATAAAGTGGCGCGATAGTGTTAAATCGCATGCGTGAATCAGTAATTGATGGATCGGCCCATTTATTTATCACATGCATTACCCATTCTTCACTACCAATCAAGCCTTCCGGTTGTGCTATCGTATTATCAATATCCAACACAATAATAGTTTTAGAATGCAAATCTTCAGGCGAAATAAAATCTAAAATCTGATGAAAATGATGATGTTGGATGATCTGACTTTTGTGTGCGGGGATGGGAAAAGTAATAAAGAGTAATAATGCAAGCTGTTTCATATTAAGTTTCCAAAAATTCTTGAGATGATAATGCTCTATATTTTTGTATCATATAGGTTTGCCATTTCCATAATGCAAGCTCTTCTTGCAGTGTGAGTGGCCTGTCCATATGTTTTTTTTGTGCTGCCAATGCACCAAGATCCACATCAGAAATTTTGCGGTATAATTTTATCTTGCCCGAAGGTTTGAGCCAGCCAAGAATAAACGCGCATTTATAGTGATCTAATAAAGGAGTTTGGGATGTATTTATTGATCCAGAATCGAGTAAAGTTATTTGTTGCCGCCTTATATCTATAGCTTCTTGGGCAGATAAAGCTACTTGTAGTGGGGGAGATTTTTGCATGGGAAAAGAGTAAAAAGAAAATAAAGCCAGAAGTAATAGCAAATGCTGTTTCATATATATTGATTTTTAGTGTTAAATAGTTTGCATGAAAACTATAATCCAAAGCGTGTTGCAAAGCAACTAAAAAGGTGTCAGATTAATGACACCTTTGAGTAAATTATCAAATTTAATTTGATATCAACAACACGAATCTTTTTTGCGTGTATTACAAGCGGTAAATGGCCAACAATTGCGCTGTGAAACTAGAATAGCAATAGAGTTAATTAATAATACGAGCGGGTATTCATATCCACCGTTTTGGGAAAAAAAGCCTTTATCAAGATGCACAAACCAGATTGCGCCTACCATTACTGCAGCAGTAAGCAAAGCGCCCCAAGAAGCGCCAATTCCTAGTACAAGCAAGATACCGCCAATAAATTCTGAAAATGCAGCAATATACGCGAGCCATGAAGGAATACCGAGTGTTGCGGACCATTGCACAAACCCTTCAAGTCCCGGCCCGCCAAAGAGGCCTAAGACTTTTTGAGCACCGTGCAAAATAAAAATTACACCGGTTGCAATGCGAATAATATTAAGTGCAACTGAGGTGCGATCATTAACGTTCATACTACTTCTCCTTTAAAATTGCCGCTCACTTTTTAAATGAGCGGCGGTTTAACATTTTCTCTTAATCTTTTCCATTTTTATTAAATAATGACATGCCCAATACAAATACGGTTGCAAGCACCAATGTATAAATCATACGCTCAGCCATGGCAGGACATAATACATACCATGAATACGCTGAAAGCAGCACTACTAAAATAATTGCAAAAAAAGTAATGAGCATTTTCCCCGTTGATTTGTTTCTTTTTTGGACTACAAGTAGAGAAATAAATGGCAGTAAAAAGGAAAGGAACACACCAAGTATGCATAATCCACCTGCGCGATCAATAGTAGGAATTAAACACGCAAAAATAAATACAATCAGAGATTGTACCATCAGTGCTGCCCATGGTCTCCCCAAAGACGTGGTCGCAGTTAAGAATGAACCGCCTTTAAATAAATTCCCTTTTGCAAAAGTTTGCACCAAGATTGCATTTGCATTGATCATACCAATTAAGCTTGCAATAAAAATGATTGCCGAAGCAGCTGGAATGAGAATTGAAAGTAATGTTTTCAAATAAGGAATTGGCAGGGTGATAAAGTTAGGAAAATTCGGGGCTCCGATCTGAGCCAAGTTTTGGGCCCCCATTAAGTTAAGTATTCCAAAATGGAACAGCATATAAAGCAATGCAGTCCCTAAGAAGCCAAATAAAATTGCACGGGGTGCATTCTTTTCAGTATCTTTAATTAAGTGGCTTACGCCCACACAATATTCGAATCCAAAATAGCCAAAAATCGGCATTGCCAATGAGGCAGGCAGCAAAGATAACTCATTGCCACTAATGGTAAATGAAGGATTAAGAATAAAGGGTAGAATGAGGATCAAAATTATTAAAGGTAAAATCTTAACAATAGTCAATGAATCCAAGAATTTGCTTACAATTTTAAGACTAAGCAAACTAAAGAGGAAAACTGCAATGGTTGCTAATGCATAAAAAATAGGTGCATTTGAAACAATGGCCAAATGTCCGAAATTCTTTGAAACAAGATTATGCAAAGCCATTACTTCAACGGTTGCTGCAAATGTGTAGCCCACGATATAAAGCCAACCGGCTGCAAAACCCGCGGTCTTATTTAAACCTTGCCTGGCATATAAATAAAACCCTCCGGCCCCGGGGAACATTCGCGATAGCTCAATGGTACAGAGCACCAATGGTAAGAACAATAACGCTACTAAGGGCCAGGATAAAAAACTCGCATTACCTGAAATGGCAGCTGAGGCACCGGGCCCGATAAGAATGCCAGATCCGATCATAATGTTCATGTTTAATAGAATAGCCGTTGAGAGCGATATTTTGTGTTCTTTCATGGGAACGCCCTTATAAAATTAGTACATAGGATAACGATTCGTGAATTGTAAAAAGAATGGGTTAAAGATGTTTCATTTATCAATTCTTATTCAATATACTGTAGCATATCAGATTTGACTAGGAGAAACATGGGAATACCCCTCTCGCTTTTGATGATCTGGCTTATAATAATAGCATCTAAACCTGTATTTGGTATGGAAGTCCCTCCTAAACTCTATGCTGAACCTTATGTTAAAGAATTAAAAAAGGCAAGCAAGGAGGCAATCAAAAGAGGGCGAGAAGAAAGTGCGCAAGTAATTCAATTTATGGAAAAGCAGCAAGAAACTATCAGGCAATTGTATGAAACTGAGTGCCAGATTTCTCAACATCTTAAGCAGCAACTTGATAAAGTGCGTAATGAAAACTTGGAATTACAACAAAAAATGGATGAATTACAAGAATTATTGCGAACAGCCTTGGATGATACCCTTTTAAAAACTTCATCAGATCAATTACCTTTGCAAAAGATTTTGGTCTTGTTAAATAAAACAGGTTGAGATCTGTTTGCTCACTATGATAAGTTTTCTTTCAAGAATCTAAAAAGGAGCAAATATGTATTTCATGATTTTTTTAACAATCTTTACTTCTTCTGTTTTTGGTATGGGGCAGGTGGCATTTCTGCAAAATTATGTATTACAAGATACTGATGGCGCATCGGTTAATTTTCCGGGAAATTATATACGAATCTTAATACCAGGACTTGCCCAAAGATTTAGAATGGGAATGCGCGAAGGGCAGACAGGTACTATTATTATTCACGATCTTGATCAGCCAGGCTTAAATGTTCTTAAACATTTGCTTACCTCAGTTTACCCATTGCAAGAAGAGTATCAAAAGCACATACAAGAAGTTGAAACAAAGGCATCTGGCGCCATTGAAGCAATTGTGTATCCAGATCCGGAAAAACAACGTGAAATTAATGAAAGAAGTAAAGTAAGAGAAAATGCTGAAGCACAAAAAAATCAGATATTTTTAGAATTTACACATAAAGCTAAAGCTGAATTGGAAAAAACACCGAACATTGGAGATTATTTTCTTAATATATATAACAATCTTATTTTATGGAAAGTGGTACCTATTCTCGGAAAAGCAGCAGGAATTTTTGCTGCAGAAAATTTGGATTTTACCGAAGATGATCAATTTGGGGAGTTAAAAAAGCTAGATCCACAGGCACAATTAATATATTTATATGAGGCGCACTACCGCGTGGAAAATGTTTATCGAACCTTTGAATGGTTCAAAGAGTTGGTAAGTACTCCGGGAGTTATCGCGCAAGAAGAATATCGCCAGTTTTTGGATTTAGTTTCGGATAAATTGGTTGCATTTGCCAATGCACATATTGAAGCAATAATTACACAATATCCGCTTTTTAAAAACCTTATTTTAGATCCGATGCTTACTCCAACTGCCCAACAATTACATCAAAAACTTATACAAAATCCGCAGATTGCGTTTGACTATCCTATTATGAGGATTGATAAAAATAAAGATTATCCTCAGTTGGTTGCACTTGGTAATGATCGATTGGGAATTGTGTATGATGAAGCATTACATATTTTTGATGTGCAAACGTATACTTTCACACATAAAATCCCATTTAAAGTCCTATTTCCAGGAAGCAAAAATTTTAAAGGGATACTTGTATCGGGTGGATTAATTCCTCACCACATTGTGGCCTCTATGGGGCGTCGAATAGTTGTCTTTGATTTAATATTAAATAAAGTAACTTATGATTATACATTTAAACAAAATATTTCAATAAGAGAAATCTATCAGCTTGATGAAAGAAGACTTTTAATAAATACGAGCGCGTTAAGAATATTGAATCTAGATAATCTTGATCAGGACCCGGAATTAGTTCCAGGGCTTAAATCGGTAAGCCACGCTGTGGTTTTTGATTCTGAGCGTGTATTATTATACATTGAACCAGGCAGAGGAGAAAGTTATCTCATTTTATGGAACTCCTTAACGGGAGAACAAATGAAAAAAATGGAGTTACCACTTCAATTAGGATATCATTTTAAGTTTCATAAAGTTAATAATTATCAATGCTTAGTCTATAGTGAAAGAAAATTAAATAGTATTGATATAAATACAGCTGAAATTAAAAAAATAGCAGAACTTAATGAGCCATGGCAATTTTCAGGTGTGTTTAATCAGAATTATGGTCTGATTAAAAATAACGCATATGAGTTGGAACAAGTATTTAATATTTACTTTTTGCAGAATCAACAAAATATTCCTTTTTTAAATATTCCTTCTCGAACGCGTAGGGATTATACGGTAAAAGTAATTAATCATAATCATATTGCGCATGCGCTTAGTTTAGCATTGGGAGTGATTGTTAAATTTGTGCCACAAACCTCAACATTAGAAGAAATCCTGAGTGAAATTCAAATAAGAGTAGCTCGACAACCGGACCAACCAAAACAACCTGCACAAAAACGACGTGCCCCATCTGTAACGCCAGAAGCGCCAGGAATTCCTGCAGCAGCAAAAGGGTTACGACCGGAGTTACCGGAAACTAAACAGCGGCGATTAGAAAAACCGAATGAATAACATTGCAAGGAGATAGGTATGAAATTACTACTGGCTCTTATATCATTTTGTTCTTTTACCTTTGCAATGCAGCAACCTCAGCAGCCATTGTCCCTTGCGCAGCTTCAAAATTATGCGCTCGTTTCCAGTGATGGCAAAGAAATTATACTTGATGGCAATCTGGTGCGTGAATATTTACCAGGGTTGGCTGAAAGAGTTGCAATGGCTGCCAAGCAAGGCATGAAAGAAGCAACGGGAAAAGTTGCGATTGCTGATCTTGATGGGCAGGCGCTGTCGAATTTAAAATCTTTGCTTACCGACTATGTGAATTTGAAAAACTCTTTTGAATTTCAAAATGAAAGAAGAGCGCAACATGTAACTACACAAGAATATATTAATCTCATAGCAAGCTCTAATAAACGTATCCAAGAGCAACTTACTTTTAGAATTGAAAACTTGCCTCATATAGAAGATCATTTTATTACTTTATTTCATGAAATGATTGGTTGGGGAGTGCCTGAAGTACTTCAAGTAGCCATGGCGCGTCTAGCTGCAGACTTGCTCACTATCCCAGATGCCTATCAAGTAATGGTTAATAAAGATGATCCACAAAAAAATACTGATCCACGAGTTCAGCTACTTTATTTGAGTGAGGCGGAATTTTCAGTTGATTCGATTATTAAAGTATTTGAATGGTTTGCTGAACTGGAAAATAATCCAACTAAATTAGAGAATTTTGACTTGCTTTCAAAAGTTTCTACAAAAATTGTTGAGTTTACCGCGCCAAATGTACAATTGATTCTTGCAAAGTATCCTCATTTTAGAAATTTATTTGAAAAGCCTGAATTTAAATCAATTGGTGAATTGCTTGCCCAGGCATTTGCAAAAATACCCCAAATAGTATTCACAAGAATTATTCGGCCCGGCCAACGTTGGCTCTTTAGTCAGACTACCCCTTTTGTAAGTGGGTTGGGTGAT
>BTUB01000042.1:0-4680 GCA_045863215.1 Candidatus Babeliales bacterium
ATCTACCGTGTCCTGCTACCATTACCAAAATAGAAAACCCGGATAAAGCAGATCCACGCAAACGAAAGCCGGATATCACACGTGCTTTTCGCTTACTTGGTTTTGCTCCGCGAGTAACTTTTCCTGAAGGTTTAGAAAAAACGTTCGTTTATTTTTGGCGCCAATGAATAAAGGGGATATAATCATTCGGATTCACATCAAAGCGTGCTCGGTATACATTGGTTTCATCAATGCGTGCTTCAGGAACGCAGGCAATGTGAAAGGGAAATTTTTCTCCTTTTATTTCTAAATAAAAAACATCTTTTATGGATGCATAATGGTGAAATATGGTCATATTGTTAATGAGTGCGAATAAAGAAAAAAGTGCTTGATCATGTCTACAGTATCCAAACCCTTCAGGGCAACTTCCATCATCGGTAAAATATCGCATATCATAACTAAGTATGTACATTGGAAAAATAAACTGATTGTAGATTCTTTTGGTTACTCCCATGAAACCTGCTTCCATTCCTACGCAGGATTTTATCCAAGAATTTTCGGAACTATGAAGATCAAATTTTTCTTTTACAAAATTGGTGGTTTCTTTATTAATGAGCCAATCACATCCATTGTGGAAAAAATACCCTTTTTCTTCTGTGTATTCAAAAAGATGAATGAGCGATTTAAGAATTGTGGTACCGGCATCCATCCAAAAAATATTAGAGTCACTTGGAAAAAAATCAAAAGCCTGTTTAATAATTACCGGTTTCCACGCATACCACCCGGGAATTGGCTTACCCCAGTGACGCGTGTTAAAACGTTTTAATAAATCAGGATGTGTGATTTCAATCGAATAGATTTGTATCTTTTCAATAGTGTTTAAATAAGCAATTTGTTGATTGTTAAGCCCTAAGTTAAATACGGCAATTTCTTCAATATCAGCAAAATTGTGTTTGTGAAGACTGCCAATTAAGTTGACTAAACAATGAAAATAATGTTCATCGGCAGCAGTACATACATAGACGGGATTATTAAGAGCGAAAATACATGAGGGAAGAATAAGCAGTGCCGATAATACTATGTGCTTCATGAATGATCCTTAATTTATTTTTTCTTTAAGGGAAATTGCTAAAGCAACGAGAATGGAAACAAAATTCTGCGTTGAATAAAGTTGAGCTGGTGGACTATTTAAGTAATTACGTATATTGATAAGATATTGCTCAAAAGTTTCTTCATTCATAGAATGCAAATACTCATATAATTCATCGTAATTTGCGAATTGATTGCGATCAATGAAACAATGCGCTGGAATATAATCGGTAATATTATTTGCACCCCAATAGACTGGCACACAGCCGCATCTGAAGCAATCAAAAATTTTTTCGGTAATATATCCTGGGATATCTTTGATGTTTTCATAACAGATGCAGAATTTATAATTTTTGAGCACGTCAATTTTTTTCCAAATGGGGCCGCAATAGTTTTTATATGCGGGCCACCATCTTCCATATAAATCAAAATCATCGCAGTGATGTGTTTCAAAATATTCAATAGTGTGGCGGCGTTCGGAATACAATTCATTGGGATGGAAAGAATTTTTATTGCCCGCAATGAGTGCGCATAATTTTCGTTCATGAAACGGCACGGTGTTTTCAATCATTGGGTGCATAACCGGATAATAAAATTTTCTATATTTAGGGTTTTTAATTAATTCATCGTGCCACGTATAAATATATGAAAAAAACTGATGGCAATTAACATCATAATTGAGAGGAATTACACTTGGCGGTTCCCATAAAAATGCAAAACATTTTTCTCGTGGGTATTGTGAAATTTCGTGCAGCCAATGAGGAGCAATATCAAAGGATATAATGCAATGTACATCATTCAAGTTTTTTAGTGAATTCGCTTGTTTTACAATAAAACCATATTGCTCAAGTACAAGTTTCACATAATACATAGATATTTGATGATCATCAGCATTCAAAAGTGGATCATCAATATTAAAGAGTTGTCCCCATTGCCCCGGAGTAAAATAAACGGTTTTTGTGTGCGAATAAGGAATAAAAATAATTATTAAAAGCAAGAATATATTAATATATATCATGTTGCTCACCTTATTATAAAAAGGAATCAATTTTTGAGTATCGCGGTTTACCGCGCACAATATTGCCTAAATCAACTTGTTGATTGCCATTTACTTTATGATCATTGATATTGCTTTCTGTGTTATAAATATACAGAATTTCATTTATAAAACGGCAACGTGGACCAGCCATTTCAATCATAGGGAACATAATCGCAAGATCCCATGCCATAGGAAAGAATTTGTTTTCATAGAGAAGATCTTCTTTCTTTATTTTTTGAAAAAGTCCCGCATAATAAGTGCGGAGTGCGCTGGTTACCCAGCCATATTCGCGGATTTTTCCTTCTTCTAAAATATGTAGCGGTACCGCGCAGCTAAAGCCAGGCACATTTTTTGGCCACCATTGGAATTGACCGTAGGTGAGCCATACATCAGGATCGTTATAAAGGGCATTGAGATGATTAAGAACCAATGGATGAGCAAGCCAATCATCACCGTCTAAATTTACAATTATTTCATGTGGTTGGCACATATGAACTGCATTATAAATATTAGCAAGTGCCCCAACTCTTTCTTTATTGAGGATCACAGTAATTTTGTCTTCTTTTCCCAGTAGTTTCACATATTCAACTACCATTTGCCCGGTATTGTCTGGTGAACAGTCATCAATAAAAATAATACGAAAATTAGTATATTTTTGAGTAAATGCTGAATCTAAATTTCTTTTGTACCAATTTTTATTATTGTAGGAAGGAATCACTATAACAAAAGGTTTTTCAGAAAGCTCATATTTTTTCTCCCATATATTATGATACGCATTACGTACATAATTATCTTCAGCATACCCACGCTCAATATCTTCTGGAGTAGGAAAAATCTGTCTAAAATCAAAATAATCTAATATACGATTGCCTGCTATTCCCGGCATTTTTTTAAATTGTGCTCCTTGTGATGCGCACCGGTTCCAAAATTCCCATTGGTATTCATACATGAGTGATTCCATGAAATACCCAAAACGCTCATGAAGATTACTGCGCCAGAGATTATGTACTCCTATTGCATCTGCTGACATTTGCCAAGGAACAAATTCAGGAGTATTTACTTGATACCATTTGCGCTGCACGTTAGCAAACCCTTGATTTATCCAGGTTACGCAATAATCGGAATAAACCAGATCAATTTCAGGATGATTTTCCAATTCTTGCTGTTGGCGCGCAAGATAGTGCGGATCACGATAATCACCGATCTTCATAATGGTAATATATGGTTTGGTTGCTAACTTAAAAGCATGATTGAAAAGCGCCGGAGTATTTTTGGGATCGGGATTTACTGCACACTTTATATTAAAAAAATTTGAAGCGTATCGTTTAATTTCTTCCAGTTGCGATTCATCATAATTATTACTTATAAGAATGAATTCACTGGTAGCAAAAAATTGCTGTACCAAAATATCTCTTAAAAAATTTGCCAGAGGATCAGTTTTTAAAAAAGGAACAATAAATGAAATGTTGATAGTGGTATGTGTGGTAAAAAACGCTGATATCATGCAAAGCAATGATATTTTTTTTAACTTTCGCATCATTCCTTCTCCTTAATTTTACTAGGGAGAATATATGGTTTACCAAAGTTAGGCAAATAAAAAATTAAAATGCAATGCTAGATTAGGTATGGGCCTTTTTTCTTTAATGGTTTGCAAGCTAGTAATTTGAGTGTGTTTAAGAATTGCCCGATACCTTTTTAATGTCTTTTTTGCGCTTGACACTTTTTAATATCTTTGCCTATCATCATCAAAATAAGAATCAAAAAAAGGTAAACAAAAATGAAGCATTTACGAATATTATTTTGTCTTATTTATTTGATCAATGCTCAAATTCAATCGCTGCCGACAAAATTTATTTTACCGGAATCTATAGCTGATATTTGTAAATGTGTTTACAAACAAACGTTGTTGAATGAATCTTTTTCAAACGAATATGAATCATTAGATAACGTTATTCAAGATCTTGAAAAAATTATTTATTTACTTGATATAAATAAAGAAGAATTCAAACATGAAATATATCAGGCATATAAAGAAATTTTGCAAGATTATATAATTACCTGCCAATCTGAACCAAATCTTCGATCATGTCCATTGTGTACTTTTCCATCTGGCCCCCCTGCAGTTTATTGCAATTTACAAGTGCTCAGTGATCTTTGCGTGCAAGGTGATACCATATTGCAAGGAGATGTACACGTATGTGGAACAATTATCGCAAGTGGATTAACTGGTATTGTTGATGCCGGTTCGACTGGTTCAACCGGATCAACCGGTGCTACCGGGCCAATGGGTGTGACGGGCAATCAAGGATCAACAGGTGCCCCGGGTGCAACCGGGCCTACCGGTCCATGTTGCACGGGGCCAACAGGGCCCGTAGGCGCTACCGGTTCAACCGGGCAAATAGGTTCTACCGGAAATACGGGATTTACTGGACAAACTGGTTCTACTGGTGTTACCGGATTCACAGGTAATACCGGTTCCACTGGAATTACTGGATCAACTGGTTCAACGGGTCAAACAGGTTCAACGGGTGTAACAGGACCAACTGGTTTTACCGGCAATACAGGTTCTACCG
>BTUB01000042.1:4780-10547 GCA_045863215.1 Candidatus Babeliales bacterium
GGTTCAACGGGTGTAACAGGACCAACTGGTTTTACCGGCAATACAGGTTCTACCGGATCAACAGGAATCACGGGATTCACGGGCAATACTGGCTCAACCGGACAAACGGGTGTAACGGGTCCAACCGGATTCACAGGAAATACCGGATCAACGGGTAATACCGGCAATACAGGTTCTACCGGATCAACAGGAAATACCGGATCGACAGGAGTCACGGGATCCACGGGCAATACCGGCTCAACCGGGCAAACAGGTTCTACCGGAAATACGGGATTTACTGGACAAACTGGTTCTACTGGTGTTACCGGATTCACAGGTAATACCGGTTCCACTGGAATTACTGGATCAACTGGTTCAACGGGTGTAACAGGACCAACTGGTTTTACCGGCAATACAGGTTCTACCGGATCAACAGGAGTCACGGGATCCACGGGCAATACTGGTTCAACGGGACAAACGGGATCAACCGGTGTAACGGGTCCAACCGGATTCACAGGAAATACCGGTTCAACAGGCAATACCGGTTCAACGGGACGAACAGGGTCAACAGGAACAACCGGTCCTACCGGGTTCACGGGTAATACTGGATCAACGGGGAACACCGGTTCAACAGGTAGAACTGGTAGCACTGGTCAAACGGGAAGTACAGGACGAACCGGAAGTACGGGGTTTACCGGTTCAACCGGACGCACCGGTTCAACAGGCGCAACGGGGGCAACGGGGCCATGTTGTGGTGGCGATAATTATTTATTTTCATATTCAACTGTTCCACAACCAATTGCAGTTCCAAATGTGTTTCAAACCGTAGAAATAGATATTAATGCTCAACTTGATGGTTGGACACATGCAAGTCCGGTTGGTCCATTTATTTGTCATCAAACAGGGAGATATTTAATTGAGTATGATGCGATTGTTTGGCCGGATATGAATGTGGGAACATATAATGCAGCGATCAGAGCAACAAAGAATGGTGTTGAAATTCCCGGAAGTTTAAGTACGATTCGTGATAATCAAAGAATAAGAGGACAGGAAATAACACGCGCATACATTGAAAGCTTTAATAATTTAGATGCAATGTTATTTCAATGGGCCGCTACAACAACTGCGCTTAATTTATTTATAAATAATTCCATCACCGGAATCACCAAATCTAATTTTGCAGTAACAGTCACCCGAATTAATTAGCAGGAGAAATGATGAGAATAATGAAGAATGCCATTGTAGGTGTTATTGTTCTGCAAGTTATTTGTGCATATACCTGTGCGGAAACAATAGGATCAATTAATAAAAATAAAGCGGTAACCATAAGAAATTCAGATGGTCAAATATTTACTGTAGGATCTTCTCTGATTGCAGAAAAAAATAATTTTTTGGTAGCCAGTTATAACCATACCAGTGGATTGCTCGATGGCGCCTTTAACACATCTGGATTTGTAGTTACTCCTATTAATGAGCAAGCATGGGCAAATGCCATTGATCTTGATTCTAATGATAATATAGTTGCTGCCGGATACAGTCTAGCTGATCAATCTTTATTTGCAGTTGCTCGATATACTTCATCTGGATCTTTGGATACTACTTTTAATGGGACCGGAATAGTTACTACTTCAATTGGAGATGGCGCTACAGTAAATGGTGTAGTGGTGCAATCTGATGATAAAATTGTGGCCGCGGGAGCAACGGTAATTAATGGTGAAGGATGGATCGCGCTTGCGCGTTATAATACTAATGGAACTCTTGATGGTGGATTTGGCAGTTCTGGCATTGTAACCACTCAAGTTGGGGATTGCGCATTTGCTACAGCAGTTGCTTTGCAAGCCGATGGTAAAATTGTGGTTGCGGGAATAACAGAAGAATCATTTATAGTGGCACGTTATACCACCGTAGGATTGCTGGATGCAACTTTTAATGGTATCGGTTATCAGACTACCAAAATTGGAGATGTTAGTTTTGCAAAAGCCATATTGATACAGCCGGATGGCAATATAATATTGGCCGGTTATTCAGATTTTTATTTGATGTTGGCGCGTTATGATACGAATGGAAATCTGGATGCAACTTTTGGAACTGGCGGAACGGTAATTACTCCGTTAGGTGATCAAGGTCTCATTTTGGGTTTAGGATTGCAATCCAATGGTACTATAATAGCCGGTGGTAGTATTGATTCTAAAGCCGTTGCCTTGCGCTATTTATCTAATGGCACACTTGATACAACGTATGGTATTCAAGGAATTCTTACTACGTGTGCTGATGTGACTGCCGGAATTGCCATTCAATCTGATAATCAGGCAATTGGAGTGGGATGGAATGACATTAATCAGATTGTTTTTAATGCAACAATAAATGGAACATTGGATGATTCATTTGGCGCGGGTGGTTCCACGAGTGATCCTTTTGTAATGTTTTACACTAATTGCAATGTGGGTTCAACGGGCGCAACAGGCTCAACAGGTCCTAATGGCATTACAGGAAATACTGGTAGCACTGGTCAAACAGGATCAACCGGAACTACCGGCTCAACAGGCAATACCGGATCAACCGGTCCAAATGGGAATACGGGATCGACAGGTTCAACCGGCAGCACAGGAGCCACCGGACCATGTTGTAATTCAGATAATTATGTCTTTTCCTATGATACCGATAAACAACCGGTAAGTAATGTAGGAACATTTCAACCATTAACTTTCAGTGATAATGGTGAGATTAATGGATGGACCCATACTGCGGGTTCTGCAAACTTTATCTGTAATCAAACCGGAACATACTTAGTGGAATATGATATAATTGCCTTTAAAACAAGTGGTACCAATCCCACTATAAGTATACGCGGTGAAATTAATGGCGTTGAAGTGTCTGGGTCACAAGCTTCCATTGGATTACCTTCTACAAAAGTAGCGTTTGAGGTGACGCGAGCATTTATAATCGATATAAATAATGGACAAATTTTTAGGTTGACCTTTACTGGTTCAAGCACTAGTGTGCAACTTGCGCCTAATACAGGATTTGGCACAGTAAGACCTTCAAGTACTATCACCATAACGAGGTTAGTATGAAAATGATAATCGTAAAATTTCCTCTATTATTTTTTTCATTTTTTTTTACTTTTTCAATGGCAGCTTACATTTTGGGATCTCAAAACCAATTTAATACGATAACAGTTCAATCTAATGGGAAAATTATTGCTGCCGGGTTTACTATAATTGATAACAAACAAAAACTATTAATTGCTCGATATGCTTCTGACGGATCTCTTGATGCTACATTTGGGTCTTCGGGTGTTCAGACAACAGCAGTAGGAGATTTGCCTGTAGTTTACGCAATTGCAATAGATAGTTCAAATAATATTATTATTGCCGGATCAACATTAATAAATAAAGTTGGATTTATCGTTCTTGCAAAATATTTATCAAATGGGAGCTTGGACACAAGTTTTGGAAATAATGGAATAGTTCTTAGTTCATTTGAATCAGGTTGTAGTTGTTATGCAATGAATTTAGAGGAAGATAATAAAATAACTCTTACCGGTTCAATTTTAAAAAATGACGATGTTTGGATCCCTTTAATTCGTTATAATTCTGACGGAACCCTTGATGCATCGTTTGGCATTAATGGGTTGGCAGTTATCGAATTAGAAGATTGTGCGGTTGGCTGTTCAATCATTAAACAACCGGATAATAAATATGTGGTAGCAGGTTCTGCAGAGGGCCAATCATTTGTTGCGCGAGTTGATTCTAATGGAATGATTGATGGGACATTTGGAACAAATGGCGCAACGGTAATTGAAGTAGGAAATTCTTCTTTTTTAAAAGGATGTGATTTTCAATCAACAGGAAAAATTGTAGTGGCCGGGTATTCCGAAGGTCAATGTTTGCTTGCGCGTTTGAATGTGGATGGCAAACTCGATACTTCTTTTGGCACTTCGGGCATTACTTTGAATAGTTTTGGCGCGTATAATGTGTTGCTGGATATGGCAGTAGATTCAAGCGATCGTATTATGGTAGTGGGTCTGAGTGATGATACGGCAATTCTTTCATGTTATACAGCTATCGGAATACTGGATGCTAGTTTTGGGAATTCAGGACTTGCAAGTATCATTTGTGGATATATTGGAAATGCTAATGCGATAAAGATTCAAACCGATGATAAGGTTTTGTGTGCCGGGTTTAGTGATAACAATGCCTTAATTGCGCGAGTAAATAATAACGGAATATTTGACGTTGGTTTTGGTGCAAATGGGCTAGCATTAGATCCCACCGATTATTTCCCTACGTGCGTTGCGGATAGTTCAGGATCGTCTGAAGCATATTTGTTTGCATACGATACTACTAATCAAACGATATCAGTGGCCAATTCATTTCAAGATATTATATTTAACACTAACGCGCAATTATTAAATTGGGCGCATAGTTCAAAAACAGCAACATTCACTTGTAATAAAACAGGTGTTTACCAAATTACTTATACTGCTGCAAGTGAAAAAACATCTGGGTCCGGCTTGATAAGTGGCACCTTTCGCCTCATTAATAATGGTGTTGAAATTCCGGGGAGCCAACAAGTATTTGAATATTCCACTAACAATCAGACCACAATACAGGCTAAAACATTGATTGCTACATTTACCCAGGGAGATGTACTTAAATTACAATATGCCGGTTCCAATACTTTTTGCAGATTAATTGCTGGTGATGGTGTGGGCGCGGTTCGTCCAAGCGCCTCATTGGTGATTGTGCAATTATCATAGGAAAAAAGAATGAAAAAAGTGATTTTAGCCATACTGGGTTTATTTAATTTTTTAATAATGAATGCGGAAATTACGGGTGCGGATTCTAGAAGTATTGCAATTGCTTTGGATGGATCCGTGGTGGTTGCGGGGACGGCGATTCAAAACAAACAAAATGTAATGTGCGTTGCGCGGTATTTATCTAATGGTGTGATCGATACAAATTTTGGATTGAATGGTGTTGCAAGCACTTCTATTGGAACCCAAGCTGAAATAAACGGATTGTTGCTTCAAGCAACAGGAAAAATAATAGTGGCGGGTTTTGCATTAATAAATGGGCTGACTAATGCTGTTATGGTTCGATATGATACGAATGGAGTTATCGATACTTCTTTTGGGCCCAACTTGACAGGAGTAGTAATTGAACAAGCATTAAATAATGCTCAGATTGCGGAAATAAAACAACAATCTGATGGCAAAATTATTGTGGTGGGAACCTATTCTAATGATGGTCAATTGAGTGCTTTTATAATCAGATATTCATCAGAAGGGATATTGGATACCACGTTTGGAACCAACGGGATTGTTACCAAAACAGTAGGATACCATACAGGAGGATTGGGATGCGATATCCAAAATAATGATTATATAATCGTATGTGGATTTTCAATAATTGATACGCGTCAAATAATAATTTTTCGATTAACCTCTAATGGATCAGATGATCTTACCTATGGTACAAATGGTCTGGTTACTACGGTAGTTGGTGTAAGCGCGCAAGCCGAATCAATAAAAGTTGATGCTAATAATAAAACCTATGTGTCAGGATCAAGCGATAATAAGTTATTGTTGCTTAAATATAATAGTGACGGAAGCTTGGATCAATCATTTGGCCAAAATGGGATGGTAACTACATGTGTGGGTAATGTTAATGGAGGATTTGCAGTTACAGTTGATGGAACTCAAAGAATCCTATCATGTGGATTTGCAGATCAAATGCTTGCAATTGTTCGTTTTACATTGAATGGTGAGTTGGATACAAGTTTT
>BTUB01000043.1:0-10547 GCA_045863215.1 Candidatus Babeliales bacterium
AAAATCGTTTTAATTTCGCGCAGCTCTTTTACTTCTTGAGAAATAAGCTCATCTTTTTTTTCTTCATCAAGATGAAGTATGTCTTGTTCGATCTTTGCTTCCAATTTATTAATGGCTTTTACAATAATAAAAATCACAAATCCAATGATCAAAAAATTGATTATTGCCTGAATAAAGCTTCCATATTTGATTGATGCATTGCCAATGGTAATAGCCAAACCACTAAAATCAACTCCACCCAAGAAAATTCCCAAGAGCGGTGTGATCACATCTTTTACCAATGCCGTGACAATATTAGTAAAAGCCGCACCCATGATGAGGGCAACTGCCAAATCAATCACATTACCGCGACTAATAAACTCTTTAAATTCTTTTAATATCATTATTTCACCTGTATTTGTTCAACTGCAAGAGTATCCGGCGCATTAAACACTATACCCGATTCATCCTGAATGTGTAGCGCCACCTTGCCACCTAAAAGCGCGAATTTTTGATCCAGTCCTTCATAGCCACGCTTCCAGTGATGAATACCGGTCATAATTGTTGAGCCTTGGGCTACCATACCTGCCAACACTAGTGCGCAGGAAGAGCGAATATCGGTCGCAATCACGGATGCACCAAATAACTGATCAACACCCGTAACATATGCCTTATTATGCTCCACCTTTATTTGCGCACCCATTTTTTGCAATTCAGCCACATGCAATAAGCGATTTTCAAAGACCGTTTCTTCCACAACACTCGTGCCTTCTGCCAAGCAAAGCGCTGCCATCATGGGTGCTTGTAAATCAGTGGGGAAACCAGGATACGGCGCAGTTTTAAATGAAATGGCTTTAGGATTTTTAGTTGCTTTGAGCATTACTCCAATTCCTTGGGAGCCAATAATAATCTCATGCCCCATCTCTTCAAGCTTGGCCAAAAATACATCCATCGAATAGGCATGCGCCTGTGGCAAAGAAATCGTGCCACCGGAAATCGCTGCGGCAAGTAACAAAGATCCTGCTTCTAAGCGATCCGGAATAATCGCATGCTCTACGGGTTGCAGTGAGGATACTCCCTCAATATGAATGGTTGCGGGAGCTTCAATCGTAATTTTTGCACCCATTTTTTTAAGTATAGAAATCAGATCAAACACTTCAGGCTCAAGTGCCGCGTTTACAATCGTAGTAGTTCCAGGAACTAAGGTAGCTGCCATCAAAATATTTTCCGTTGCTCCAACACTCGGATATTCAAGTACAATCCGCTGCGCGTGTAATAAAGTGGCGCGTGCCGTAAGATATTCACCACATTCATCAATCTCTGCGCCCATCTTTTTAAAATTTTTTATGTGGTAATCAATGGGCCGTGTACCAATCCTGCAGCCACCCGGCACGGCAATATCTGCTTTTCCAAAGCGTGCAAGCAAGGGCCCCATAGCCAAAATAGAGGCACGCATTTTTTTCATGATATCGGCACTCACTTGCCATTTGGTTACATTGCTTGTATCAATATCAAGAATATGCTCATGTGGATAGAAAAAAACTTCTGCCCCCAATTGTTGCATCAATTTTATCATGAGCAATACATCATCCGATGCAGGCACATTAGTAAGCCGTGATTTGCCTTTAGTGAGTAATAATGAAGTAATAATTACCAACACTGCATTTTTTGCGCCTACCAAATCTATGGTGCCATTTAGTGCTGGTGAATTTTCAATTGCAATATATGAAGTTTGTGACATATGTTATCCCATCAATTCTTTTATTTCATCTTTAGTAAGATGCCGCCATTGCCCCACTTCCAATCCTTTTTTAGAAAGCCCGGCATACGCAATGCGATCCAATTTCACTACCCGATACCCAAAAAATTCAAAAATGCGCCGCACAATTCGATTTTTTCCACTATGAATTACCACTTTCACTCGGTTTTTTTTCTGTTCGGGCAGAAAATGAAGAGCATCAACTTTTATAAAGCCATCCTTAAGATGAATCCCTTTCCGAATTTCATCATAATCTTCTTTAAGCAGTAATCGATCAAGCGTTACCAGATACGTTTTTTGCACCTCATAGCGGGGATGCGCCAACTTTTGCGCTAAATTACCATCATTGGTAAGCAATAATAATCCACTCGTATCCCGATCAAGCCGACCAACAGGATAAATACGCGCTGAAGTTGCGGATCGCACCAGATCTAATACGGTTTTGCGATCTTGATCATCTGAAACCGTGGTGATATAGCCCACAGGCTTATTAAGCAAAATATAAATCTTTTTATCTGCCGCAACTGGCTTATCTAAATAGGTAACCTTATCGGCATCTTTTAATTTGTATCCGGGCTCTTTAATTACCTTGCCATTTACTTTTACATAGCCCTCTTTAATTAAATCAACTACCGCGCGTCGAGAAGCCACACCCGCTTGTGCAACATATTTACTCAATGAATTTTGCTCAGAATTAATCTTTGCATTGGATTTTTTCATGGTTACCTTTCTGTGATACGCACTCGATTTATAAATTCTGCTACCAAACCTGCTCGTTCCGTATCGTAGCGCATTCTGTCAGCAGCTAATTTGATTACAAAGGTAACCAATTTCATTTTAGTCTGATAGGTAGTGAGATTTTCATTAAAATAAGACTTCATTTTTTTGAACTCGAGCCATAATTCATCAAATTTTTTTATCTGTTCCATACGCTGCACGTGAGAAATCTCTTCAAAATCCTCAAAGGTGACTCCAAAATTCATCCGAACTCGAATAATAGATAATCGACACTCAAAATCATTCAACTTTTGCATCGCACATTTTTCATCAAGGAAATAACGACCTGCAAAACAAAGATTCATCATTACTAAAAAGAAAAATAATTTCTTCATATTTTTTCTTTAAAATGACGAGTTTTTTCTTTGATGATATAATTTCTCACAAGCAAAAAAAAAGATAAACAAAAAAGTAAAATAAAGTTGTGCTATGAGTACCAAAAAATTAGTTCCCTGCAATCAACATACACTTCAAGGAAGTCTTGAAGTAATTTGTGGGCCCATGTTTTCAGGAAAATCTGAAGAATTAATTCGCCGATTGCGCCGCGCAAAAATTGCACAGCAATCAGTTATTATCTTTAAACCCCACATTGATAACCGCTATGGTTTGGAATATGTGGTATCTCATGATGGCAGCAAATTAGATGCAAAACCACTAATCAATGTGCACGATATTCTCACGCTCACCAATGCGCATAATGCAAGCGTAGTTGGCTTAGATGAAACTCAATTTTTTGCACCTGAGGTTGTGGGTGTAATTTGCCAACTTGTGCAAAAGGGTAAACGAGTAATTGTAGCGGGCCTTGATCGTGATTTTCGCGGTGCCCCCTTTGGTTGCATGCCAGCCTTGCTTGCTATTGCGGACAAAGTAACTAAATTACAAGCGATTTGCACCCAATGTGGGCATGATGCACATTTTAGTCAGCGTCTTATCAATGGCAATCCGGCAAAATTTGATGATCCAATAATTATGATCGGCGCTCAAGAGGCATATCAAGCACGCTGCCGAGGTTGCTTTGCAATAGATAAAATATTTTCTTTATAACTCCGTTATTAGGTAATAAATGAAAAAAATATTCTTACTTTTGTGTCTTTTCTCATCTCTTCACGCCCAAATTGAAACTTGTGGTGAAGATGAGATATACGATGAGTATGTAAGAAAAAATTTTGCCGAACGAAAAATAACTGAAATGAGTGATATTCCTGCACACTTGAAGCGCGTTATAGAAAAAGCATCTGTTGATTCAAACAAATTACATATCTATGTATCGGAAGAATTCACCATCCATACGACGTTTTCCAATTTTACTATTGGATTACCCGCATATTTTTTTGATTTTAGCCCTGAAGAACAAGCTGTTCATCTTGCTCATGAATTAAGCCATATAAAACATAAAGATGCGAGTGTAAAAACATATGGTAATCTCGAAAGAAATCTCGCAGATTTTCAGCTTGGGAGCACATTGTTATTATCAATTTTTATTGGCACAAGAGCTTATCAATCAAATTTAAGCATAAGAAACTTAGCCAATACCATAATTACCGGTGCCGCAATAAACATTGCAGCACTCTATTACTATTTTGCACAAAAACGTATCTGCGAGTCACGCGCAGATCGCGAAGCAGTGCAATTGGTAGGAACACAAGCCTATATTGCTCAAACAAAAAAGTGGATACTCGCAAAAAAACATGATGCATACAGCCTTATGGATCGCATTACCTATTATTTGGAATATTGTGGTTTTTCAGATCATCCCTCGGATGAACAAAGACTTTCAATGTTACTCAAAATACAAGCAGAGGAAAAACAAAAATAGCTCATGGCCAAACAAAAAACTACTTTTTCCTGTTCTAATTGCACCTATCAAACCATTAAATGGATGGGGTGTTGCCCCGAGTGCAATGAGTGGAACAGTTTCCAAGAGCAAACCACCCGCGATGCTCCTATTCCCGGCTCAAAAGTTGCCGTGCGCTCAGGTGGCGCTACGGTGACCATGATGCAACTTAATACCGTAGAAACAACACCCGCACGACGAATGTTGAGCGGCATTCAAGAATGGGATCGGGTAGTTGGCTACGGGATTATGCCCAGTTCACTCATCATTCTCACCGGTGATCCGGGCATCGGAAAATCCACACTCCTTTTGCAAATTTGCAACGGCTTGGCCAAAGATCATGTGGTCTATTATTTTTCCACTGAAGAATCATTACAGCAAGTAAAACAACGCGCACAACGGCTTGATTGTATTAATGATAATCTGTTATTTTCTGATCAAGCAGATTTAGAAACCATTATCGCCACTTCACAAGCACAAAAGCCGGATATTGTGATTATCGATTCAATTCAAAATTGCTATACGGCAGCTGCAACTTCCTTTCCGGGCAGCGTGGGGCAACTACGCGAATCAGCATTTCATCTGATGCGATTGGCAAAAGAACATAATATTACCGTGATCGTGAGTGGCCATATTACCAAAGAAGGCACTATTGCCGGCCCAAAAACATTAGAGCATATGGTGGATGCCGTATTTTATTTGCAAGGCGAGGATCGTTGGCAAACACGGGTGCTCCGTTCAGTAAAAAATCGTTTTGGCACTATTAATGAGCTGGGTTTTTTTGAGATGAAAGAAAATGGCCTGCAAGAAGTGCCCAATATTAATGAGCATTTGATTAGTGAACTTTCTCATGCACCCGGATCAGTTTTAGTGAGTGTAATCGAAGGCTCAAAGCCATTGTTGATTGAATTGCAAGCACTCACCATCGAATCTAAACTTGGAATTCCTCAACGTGTAGTTTCAGGTTTAGATCAAAAACAAGTGGTGCTTATCGCGGCAATTTTAGAAAAGTATCTGCATGTAAAATTCAGTACGCAAGATATTTTCTTTAAAGTAAGCGGAGGCTTTAAAATTAAAGGCAGCTCTTCAGATTTAGGAATCGCTCTTGCACTCTTATCAAGCTATTTCCAACAATCACTTCCTGATAAATCAATTGCATTGGGAGAAATAAGTTTAACCGGTGAAATTAAGCCTATTAATCAGATAAATCTCTTTGTAAAAGAAGCAGAAAAATTTGGCATTAAACAGCTTTTGGTGGCAAAAAATCAAAAGATTGAAAGTGTTAGCTGCCAACCAAAACGGTTTACCAATGTGTATGAGTTGTTATCGCTATTTTCTGAATAACCTCTCGACTCAACTCATCCTTCGGATTTGCTCGAGACCAACGGGGATTAGAAATGTCGAAAGGCTTACACGAAGGCTGGAGCAAGAGCTTCAGCTCGAGTCAAGAAGTTTTTTAAAAGGGGTAAAATCTCTAAAGTAAAGTCTTTTTATTGTGTTATTCGCCTCTTAAATCATGAATCTTGAAGAATCTTCTTGTCTTGAGTTAAAGTGACATCAAGGAAAGGAGAAATTATGGGCGCAGTTTATCAAAAAATATGTGGCATTACAGTAACTTTATTTTTATATGCAGGTTTACACGGTGATTCACTGTATCCAATCAAATCGATACGCCATAATGCGGATGCTGAATGGGTAATCGTCGGCGCGGGCCCAGCGGGCATTATTGTAATTGGATTATTATTAGATTTAGGAACTGATCCAAAAAGTATTATCTGGATAGATCCGGAGTTTAACGTAGGAAGATTAGGCAAATATTATTCAAGCGTACCCGGAAATGCCAAAACTAAAACATACATTGAATTTTTGCAATCATGTCAAGCATTTCAAGATGCAGAATCTCCTGCTGCCGCAAAACTTTTTGAAATGGATCAAGAGGCAGAATATTCGCTTGAAGTAATTGTTGAGCCTTTGGCAGAAATTAGCGATTATTTATGCTCCAAAGTTAACTGTAAAAAAGGAACATTATGTTCATTAAACTTTTCTGATGATCTTTGGCATGTGGGCGTTGCAAAAGAATGTTTTACCTCATCTCATGTGGTGTTGGCAACCGGGGCGCATCCTAAAAGGCTTGATTATGATTGCAAACAAGAAATTCCTCTGGATCTGGCCCTAGATAGAGAGCGATTACGCTGTTATGTGGATGCACATGATACAGTGGCCGTAGTAGGAAGCGCTCAATCCGCCATTTTACTTTTAAAATATTTAAGTGAAATTTGCGTGGGGCGTGTAATCAATTTTTATCGAAATCCGATTGAATTCGGTGGTGAATCTGGCCTCAAAGCGGCTACTGCCCGGTGGGCACAGGATGTATTGCTCAAACATCCGCCCGCAAATTTAATCCGCTTGTATAATTCTTGCGATGCACTCAAAGCATGGCTTCCTATCTGTACCAAAATTATCTATGCGGTAGGATTTGAGCGTAATGAATTGCCACTTATCACAAATGCCCCTTATATTGATTTTGATGATCGTAATGGCATTATTGGTCCCCGTTTGTTTGGAATCGGCATCGCCTTTCCGGAAAAATACGAAGATGAAAATGGCAAAACCCAAAGCGCAATTGGCTTAATAAACTTTTTAGAATATGCGCAAGCAATTTTGCCTACCTGGATGGCAACTAAACGGCCACTCAGCTTATATGCACAATTTGAAGAGCTGTTTGATATTGAGATGTTATAACAGTTTTTGCAATGTTCGTTTTTCTAATAGAGCAATAACTTGATGAACTGAGTTTAAAAAGTCACTGGCAGGGTAATTACTATACCTTACCCTCATTTTAGAAACAATATCGGTGGCTGTAATATTTCTCTTATTTAAAATACGAGTATCTGCTCCAAGCTCTAAAAGCAATGGCGCAACTGCTGTCTGAAGCTCTAATGCGGTGATCAAAGGGGTATCTCCGACTGCATTAGTTGCATTGATATTGGCTCCTAGATTTATTAAATGATGAATTAACAGCAATCGATTAGGAGTATCAATCTCTATATAGCAACTACACAAAATATTTAATGGTGTATTTCCCCACTCATCACGACTATCTACCGAGACACCATTTGCTACAAGTTTAGAAATTTTTAAACTATCTTTCTTGAGTAATGCAGCAAAAAGCTCATTCCCCGAATCAGCCATCTGGCCATTAACCTCAATATTATCTAAGGTATTATTTGGCATTCCATTAAAATCTTCATTTAAATTTTGCGGAATTGAAACAGCAAACTGTTCTTGCTCCTTTAACGATAATTTAATTGCTAAAAGATTCATTGAACAGAAAAAAAACAAAACTATAATTAGATTTTTCATAACTTATTCTCTTTATAAAATGATAAATTCTTGCATAGAATCTGGTAGCAATGCGCAATCAACTTTTTGCGTTAAATCAGAATATTCATACGCGCAATAAGTATTCCAGAATAAAATCACTCGATTTGTATCTTTATTTACTTCACAATCATGAATTAAAGCCGCGGCAGCTTTAGCAGTATATGTTTGATCTAAAGTGATATGCTCTAAGTCTTTAAACAGAGTTTGCGCGTGCTCACCTGCTTCAGTTGCATATGCATATCCATCACCAATATATTCTTCACAGATCGAAACATCAAATAAATTCAATAAAAATATACGAGCCGACCATTGAGCAATCTCCGAGGAAATACACAGAGGAATGGTTTCATCTAATTTATAAAGAAATTCATTGGTATCTTTGATTAATGCAAAAAGATTTTGTTCATTATATTTTTCTGTATTAGTCACCTTAATCGCTTGTACTTTTGACTTAAGGCCCGCAAGCTTAATACCCAACAACAAACCTGCAGTGGTACCCATACTTCCAAACGGAACATAAATAAGATCCGGTTCGGGCAATACTCCTTGAGATATCTGATCTGCCAACTCAAATACTGCGTTTACAATTCCTAACACCCCGAGAATGTTCGAACCTCCTACCGGGATTACATAGGCTGGGGGAAAATCATGTTCGTTCAAAAATGAGGCAATTTCGTCTTCGTTTAAAAGTCGCGGCAGTGGACATTCGAAAATATGCGCACCAAAATAAAGATTTAACAATAAATTGCGCGTGATATTTGGCGGGGAATTTTGTTTAAATAGCAGTCCAATAGTTTGCAACCCTAACTGTTTTGCATAGCATGCGGTAGCCACCATATGATTTGAAGCAAAGCCGCCATAGGTAAGCACGGTGGTATATCCTTTTGCAAGTGCATCTGCTAAAAGAAACTCTAATTTGCGTACTTTATTTCCACCAAAGGATACAAATCCATTTTCATCTAAACTCCCACAGTCTCCTTCATCTTTAAGATAAATAGTGGCATTCAATTGCTCACTTAAAACTTCAAGTTTTTTGACTTGAGTTGGCCAGTTTCCAAGTGAAATATAAGGAATTTGATCAGATAATGAAGGATATACGTCAAAAAGATTGCAAAAAATTGCCGAGAAGTTAAAAAGAAAAATTAACACAAAAGCTTTTGATATACCATTACAACTCATATTACTCCTAATATATAAAAAAAGCCGCGCTATTTTTGCGCGGCTCAATAAAAAACAATGGTTATTTATTTTTAGACTTCTTTGTAAAGAAAAAGGTGCCTACTGCATTTTCTACTCTGTCTAAACTGGGTTTTAAGCCATACCATGCACTAATACTATAAATAGCTGCAACACCTGGTTTACCAAATGGAGGATTCTCTTTAAACCATGCACCAAGTCCTAATGGCATAAATGATAAACCCTTATTTGCATAGGGGTGATTTAATAAGCCACCAACCATAGCCATTAATGGAAAACGCCATGCAGCACTACGGAAAGTAGGCTTCCAATCTTTATCAGCAATCAATGCTATTCCTGCACAAGCTGAAGTTAACGCACACGCTGCTTGCAATTCTCCACGTCCTAAATTAAAAAAATTGCCTGTATTTTGGAAAACTGGATGATCACCAAAGAAGTGTGCTCCTGCTCCTACTCCACTTGCTATTAATAATTGAATGATGGCTTTCTGGGTATCTCGCTCATCTTGTGGTGTTGCAATGAGCTCCTTGCTTTCTTTTTCCTGAGTCCAGGTATTGCCCACCAAACACAAGAGAACTAACGATAATGCGTTAACTAAAAAATTTTTCTTCACAAAAAACTCCTTGAGATTATGTAATATTAATAAGTCCGCAAGAAAGTGTAATGCTATTCATATTTTTGTAAATAAAAAAAGCCTCGAGTTTTTCTCGAGGCTTTTAGAATCTTTTGCTTATTTTTAGATTAATAATTGAACTATTTGGAACTTATTTCCATCCACATCAGTAAAAAATAACATTTTTACGTGGCCGGGCACTTCAGTTATATCGCCAAGCAACATCACATTGTTTTTCTCTAAAAATTATTCCGTTTCATCCTGACGAGCATCAAAGATGCATCACGAAGGATGAAAAATAAAAAAGCCCCGAGATTTTACTCTCGAGGCTTAATATAACCTGGCAGTACCTACCCTTCCAGTCCGTCACCAGACAAGTACTCTCAGCGTTGCAGACTTCACTTCCGTATTCGGAATGGGAACGGGTGTTTCCCTGCAACTATACCCACCAGAAATTTTTTATAATTTGTTCTTGTGTTCGGGTTAACCACGTTTTCACATAGTTAACACCAAAGCTATTACTCTAATCATATAAGATTAGAGTGGAGTTGTAAATTAAGTACCAAGCGTAGTAATCAGCGAAATATATATGTGATAAAAACAATCGATCTATTAGTACTGGTTAGCTCAACGCCTTACAGCGCTTACACACCCAGCCTATCAACCTTGTAGTCTTCAAGGGATCTTAATGTATGACCGAAGTCATACGGGGTATCTTATCTTGGAGCGAGTTTCCCACTTAGATGCTTTCAGCGGTTATCTCTAATAAGCTTAGCTACCCAGCGCTGCCCTTGGAGGACAACTGGAACACCAGAGGCTTACTCATCCCGGTCCTCTCGTACTAGGGACAACCCTCCTCAAATACCCTGCGCCCACGGAGGATAAGGACCGAACTGTCTTACGACGTTCTGAACCCAGATCACGTTCCACTTTAATTGGCGAACAGCCAAACCCTTGGGACCTTCTTCAGCCCCAGGATGTGATGAGCCGACATCGAGGTGCCA
>BTUB01000044.1:0-10119 GCA_045863215.1 Candidatus Babeliales bacterium
TTTTTTCTAAAGTTGCTACTCGCTCTCGTGTTTCAGAAGTTACTGATGCACCTTTATCCAAGAGCCAGTTCACTTTTTCAAGATCATATCTTTCGATGGCTGGCGTTAGCCCCTTACTCAAATCTGTTTTGGATGCGCCTTGGGCAAGAAGCATATCTGCTAACTCTTTATAATTTTTTAAACTTTGCGTTACAACTACCCCCAGTAATGAGTTGCCCGGAGATGCCACCGCAAATACAAAATGTGGGCTCACTCCCATCTGCAAATATTCAGCAAGTTTGCTCTGATCACCGGCAAGTAATGCTTGCAATAATTTTTTTTCATCAGCTGAGCTTAATACAGTATAAGTATCATCTGTCTTTTCCGGTAATTTTTTTCTTATTAATGATTCTTCGCTTACAGCAGGTGCTACTGATTCACTCAAACGTATATTTGCACCAGTACTTGTTTTGATTGGAGTGACCAACGTATGTCGGCCTTGTAATAAATGTTTGATTTTTGCTAATTGTTCTTTTTTAAATTCTTGCGCACCTTTTTCTAAAATTGATACGAGCGAATAGATATCATCATCAGGAGTAACTCCGTGCTCAACAAGCCAAAGAACCATATCAGGATTAAAGGCTTTTATTGCAGTAATATAAAATTCTTTAAGATCTTGCGGATTTGCACCCGCTTTTATAAGCCTACTGGCAATTTCATACCGATTACTCAGGCTGTTGCCAAAAGCAACTTGCAATAAACTTTTCCCTTTATATTCACCGCTTTCAAATATATGTTTTGGGTCTAAACCTTTAGCAAGCTCATACTCCAAATCGGAATAATTTCCACGTTTAAGAAAAGTTAAAATTTGCTCTTGCGTAAGCTGAGGTGCATTTACCGCGGGAAATTTTAAAAAGGGGTTAATAAGCGATGGTTCTTGTTTTCGCATCGCATGTACGCTCGCACTATTGATTAGTAAGAATGATACAAAAAGTAGCAATTTCTTCATCCCTTTCCATCTCCCCTTTACAGTACTCCATTTCCCCTTACACATTTAAAAAGTGGGCGCGTTTAGTGAATAAAAGATTTATTACACTCAAGCAATCGCTTTTAATTCAAATCGCGCCCACAATTTGTTTTAAAAATTATTAGCAATTACACTTAGCTTTTGGGCCTTTGTGTGACGCACACCAACCATTTTTCTTTTGATCAGCTTGCTCAGCGCCTTGGCCTTGTTTTTGTTGGCCGTGCTGTTGACCAGCTTGCCCCTGTTTTTGCTGACCTTGGTGTTGACCTTGTTGACCCTGATTTTGGTTTTGTCCGTGTTTTGGGTTATTATTATTGTTACTCATCGTAACTCCTTTTAGTTAGTTTATACGCTTTATAACAGTCGTGGACACCAGGCACAAACCCTGATTTATCCTACTTTTAAGCCTAATAAAAGCCATTTCTATTTGTCAATGGATGGCAAAATTACCTATTCAACATAGTTTATGCGGCACAATCTCTTTATTTCTATTAGCAAAACGTGCTACTATATAAGTATGAAAAAAACAGTAAAAATGGAGGAAATATCATGGCTAAATATGGCAAAAAAGCACAAGAAAAAGTTCACAGAGCAATGCATGAAATGAAAAGAGGCAAATTAAAAAGTGGTAAATCCGGTAAAACAGTAAAAAGCAGAAAGCAAGCAATTGCTATTGGCTTATCTGAAGCTCGCAAAGCGGGCGGCAAAGTGCCTAAAGCACCTAAAAAATCAGCCAAAAAACGATAAAAGAACTGCTTTTTAACAAGATAGCTCTTAAAAAATAGGCTCCTCATCATGAAGGCAATAAAGTTAGTGATTTTATCAGTCTTATTACTATCAATGGTTACAGGCAATGCTTTTGAAGCATCAAGTACCATAAATCAAATAAATGCCATTCCTATGGTTGCTCAAAATATTTTATTTGATGACTCTCAAACATTTATTACACCTTTTAATGGGCCTTTTACTGTTTCATTTACTGCACATGTAGCTAATGCAGGAAGAGCAACTTTAGTTACTATTCAAACATATGTAAATGGAATACCATCACCTCAAGCAACAATTTCAGCATTGATCCCTGCAGGGCAACTACAACAATTAAATCATACGAGCAACTTAGAGCTTTTTGAAGGAGATAAGATCGAGTTTAAATTTAAAGCTAATCATACCGGTGCCATATTACAAGCTGCAGATGATCAACCAAGCTTTAAGGTCTCAATTATTCCGATAAAATCAAATATCAAATTGTAAAGTGAAGGAAAATATGAAATATTTATTTTTCTTTCTGAGCTTTGTATGTTTCGCCTGTTCCTTAACCATGCACTCTCCATTTCAAAATGACGAATTACCAAATGAGGATATTTACACTCATATCATTGCTCCTGGCCGCTATGCCATTAATATACAAGCTGAAGTAAAAAACAGTGGTAAATCCAATGAAATATTACAAGTCGCTCTCTCGATTAATAAAGGCCAACGGTTTTTCCGCCGTAACTATCACATTGGCGCTCAATCAATAGCCGCGATCAATGATTGGTTTATAACCATTTTTAATCAAGACGATATTTTTACTATTGAATATTCCGCTCCTGAAAGCATTTCCCTGATTAGTGATAATATAACTGTTATCGAAGCAGGTCAAAATTTTGCAATTAAAGGTTAACGCATTCAACACACTTCACTTTTTAAAATTACGCATTAGTGTATATTGCAGTGAAATTTAAATAATGCAAACCTCTAAATAGTAAAATATGTATATGAAAAAAATAGGATTTTTTTTATTATTGACGCAGGCAATATATGGAATGGAATGGAATACTTACTGCGATCAATTACTTTCTGCATTAGAAGAAAAAGAAGATACTCACCCACCAGATAGCCATTTAGAAAATTCCCCGCAACCTTCACTTGAATTTACCTACCATGTAATTAATGCATATCTTACTAAAAATGTTACTCCAACTAAAATCAAACAGACATTCCACTATTATCAAGATCCTTACTCCCATTCCATTTTTAAATGTAATTATCGAGATTGCACTCAATCATTTACGCGGTTAAGCACCCTTAAGCGTCATATTGCTGATCACAACAAACCAAATACTCGCACACTTGTTTCCATTGCACCATTTGCTCTTCCCCTAGCAATAGGAAAAAAAATTACAAAAAAACCTGCTTTAAAATTGATAATATGCACTTATTGCAGCAAAACATTCAAAACATCTACCGAACTCGCAAATCATCACAGGCGCAATCATAGCTGCGTAAAATTATATAAATGCGAACATACACATTGTGGAGCACAATATACGACAAGCTCCAGTCTTGGACTACACATTGCAAGAATGCACACTAAACCAAAATTTCAATGTGAAAAATGTGATATCCAGTTTTGTTTACAAGGCGATCTTACTCAGCACCAAAAAAGATCGTCTCATTCCGGAACAATCCTATTGGAATAAAAAAGCCCTGCAGCTATTTGCTACAGGGCCTATCCTTTTTCATAGTAAAGGAAGACGCAGCGCGTCTCAAGCTATTAGTTTAGTACATGCCTGGCATGCCACCCATACCACCCATTCCCGTTGCGGCTGCAGGAGTTTCTTTTTTAGCTTCAGGCACATCGCAAATAGTAGCTTCAGTGGTTAAGAGTAATCCCGCGATTGATGCCGCATTTTGAATAGCAGAGCGAGTCACTTTAGCCGGATCAATAATACCTTCTTGAATCATATCCACATACTCGCCACGCTTCGCATCAAAACCGATAGTTGCAGTGGATTCTCTTACTTTATTGATGATCACGCTTGATTCAAAACCTGCATTTGAAGCGATAATGCGAAGCGGTTCTTCAAGCGCTTTGCGCACAATTTGTACACCAAGCATTTGATCACTTTCAAGTTTTAAACTATCCAATGCAATTTGTGCACGAATAAGAGCCACGCCCCCACCGGCAACAATGCCTTCTTCAACTGCTGCGCGTGTTGCTGAAAGTGCATCTTCAATGCGATCTTTCTTTTCTTTCATTTCAGTTTCAGTCGCAGCACCTACTTTGATCACCGCAACTCCACCAGCAAGTTTTGCCAAGCGTTCTTGCAATTTCTCGCGATCATAGTCGGAATTGGTATTTTCAATTTGCATGCGAATTTGCGCCACACGGCCTTTGATTTCTTGTGCGTTGCCTTGGCCTTCGATAATAGTAGTATTATCTTTGGTGATAATTACACGAGCCGCGGTTCCCAAATCATGCACCGTGACATCTTCTAATTTTAAGCCAATATCGCCACTAATAAATTTACCGCCGGTTAAAACTGCAATATCTTCAAGCATTGCTTTTCTGCGATCGCCAAAGCCTGGAGCTTTTACCGCCACTGCGTTTAAACTGCCACGTAATTTATTCACTACTAAACCGGTCAATGCATCACCATCAACATCTTCAGCGATGATTAATAATGATCTGCCAGATTTTAGTACCTGCTCAAGTACCGGCAAAATACTCTTCATGCTGCTGATTTTTTTCTCAGAAATTAAAATGAGCGGATTGGCAAGCTCTGTTTCCATCTTTTCAGCGTTGGTTACAAAATAAGCAGAAAGATAACCACGATCGAATTGCATACCTTCAACCACTTCAAGCTCATCTTTCATACCCTTTGCTTCTTCCACAGTGATTACACCATCGCGTCCCACACGCTCCATAGCATCAGCTATTTGCTGACCAATGCTCACATCGGAATTTGCAGAAATGGTGGCAACTTGTTGAATTTCTTTTTTACCACTTACTGGTTTAGCACTTTTTTTAATGCTCTCAACCACTAAGTCAACGGCCCTATCAATACCACGCTTGAGATCCATTGGGTTTGCGCCCGCAGTCACATATTTATTACCTTCACGGAAAATTGCTTGCGCAAGTACCGTTGCGGTTGTGGTACCATCACCGGCCACATCAGCAGTTTTGCTCGCTACTTCACGCACCATTTGCGCGCCCATATTTTCCAGTGTATCTGATAATTCAATCTCTTTTGCAACCGTTACACCATCTTTGGTAATACCGGGAGCACCATATGATTTTTGATACACCACATTACGTCCACGAGGCCCGAGAGTAACTTTAACCGCGTCAGCCAAGGTATCAACACCCTTACGCACTTTTTCACGTGCGGCTGCGCCAAAAATAATAACTTTTGATGCCATAATTTATCCTTCAATAATCCCTAAAATTTCTTCTTCACGAATCACAATTTGATCCGGGCTAATTTCAGTGCCTGCATATTTACCAAAGTAAACTTTATCGCCTACTTTTACTGCCGGCTGAATCAACTGCCCATTTTTATCAGCTTTGCCTGGCCCCACTGCAATTACGGTGCCTTCTTGACCCTTTTCTTTTGCAGCATCCGGCATATAAATACCGCTGGCTGTCTTTTCTTGGCTTTCAGCGCGCTTTACTAAAACGCGATCGCCTAATGGTTTGAATTTTTCAAACACGGTTTTTCCTCCTGATGTAAAAAATTAATTATTAAATTCTTTAATCTCAAAACATTTTTCATGCTCTTTAAAGCATTATTATAAAACAAAACTTCAAAATTTCAATCATGAAATCTGATATTAAATGACTCACATTTTAGAAGATTTTTTTTAACAACATGCGCCAGAATCTTGCTCATCAGAACAGCATCCAGCTTGCTCCATTTGCTCTGGGTTGCACGCCTTTGGTCTACAGCATTCATCTTCTTTGCGAAGTTTTTCTGCCAATTCTTTAGTTTTTTCCGGAGTTGGTTGATACAAATCCAAGATATTTCCTGATGGATCTTGAATACTTGCCATCACTCCATGAGTGGCAGCAGTTGGCTTATCAAGAAAAGTAATGGAATCTTTATTGGACTCATAAAATGCATTCAAATTTTCAACTTCAAATACAATACCGGTTCGATTCAGTTGCACTTTTTCTTCAGTAGGACACAAGCCGATTTGCAGATCATTGATCTTAAATTCTGCCCAGCGATGTGGTAAATGAAAAACTAATTGAAGACCTAATTTTTTATAAAATTCTACCGCGGCCTGAAGATCATTTTCCATCACAATCATCATGGCCAATTTTTTAACTGCAATCATAATAGTGGCTATCCCTAATAAAGACTTGTTTGAACCTATATTTTTAGTTTAGCATATTAAAAAAAAGGATCAAAAAATGATAGAAATATTTCCTTCCCTTCTTGCTGCCAATCCTATTCATCGTGAGGGGCTCATTACCAAGCTGGAACCATTAGTACCCGGTTTTCATATAGATATAATGGACACCTTATTTGTTCCCAATCGAGGTATCAGCATAGAAACTACCAATAAATTGGCAAAAATAGCGATCAAGCAGCTTTGGATTCATCTCATGGTCAAAGAACCGGAGGCCTTTTTAGAGCTTTTAGACATACCGGCCGGGAGCATCGTATCATTTCATATTGAAGCCAGAACTAATACCCCACGGCTCATACAAAAGATCTCAGATCAAGGTTGGCTACCCAGCATGGCGATTAACCCAGAAACAAGCATAGAGGAACTTTTCCCTTATCTTGATCCGCTTTATCAGGTGCTTATTATGTCAGTGAAGCCAGGATTTTCTGGCCAATTTTTTTTACAAGATACAATGAAGAAAATAGACCCTTTAGTAGGATTTAGATCCACTTCGGGGTTAAAATTTAAGATTGCGATGGATGGAGGAATTGGAATTGGCAATATTGCCGAGTTAGCCGCTAAGGGTGTGGATCAAGTGGCAGTAGGATCAGATATTTTTAATCATGCGCTGGGTGCTGTAGAAGCTTATAAATTGTTAGAAGAGAACGTTTCGTCATAAAAAAGGCAGGGATCGCTCCCTGCCTTAGTATAATAGTATGAAACTAGGTTAAAATTTATTTTGATTGTGCTTTAGCTTGGGCTGCAGCTTTTAAATTCGCAATTCTACGAACTGAATTAAGACGAGTTTCAATTGCTTTTAAGTTGCCTTCACCTTTTGAAAGTTGATCAATATACTTACCAATTTCAACTCGCTGTGCGCCCGTTAATGCAAAACGTTGCACTTCTTTAGCCAATTCAATTACTTGCTCATGAGTAAGTTCTGAATTGTTAAATACTGAAGCCATTGTCGCAATGTTATTCACATTTTGAGCAACAGGACGATTTACAATAGGCTCAACGATCTTCGCAACTGCTTCTTGTACTGAAGATGAAACTTCATTTCTTGCAGATGCTTGATATACATTCAATACAGGAGCTTTGTCTTGTCCTGGCAATACCACTTGCAATAATGTATTTTGCTCTTCAACTATTACTGGCAATTCTTGTTTACTTGTTCCTTTTGGACGAGCCGGAGCCGGTTTAGTAACAGGTACTAAAACAACTTTTTTCTTAGCAGGTGCATGAATATCAGGCACATATGATTGAAGAATCACAGGCTCTTGATTTTGAGAACCACCTTCAGTTACCGGAACAGTTATTGAATCTACGTTAATTAATTCATTAGTAGTTTCAGGTAAACGATTTGCTTGATCTGAATTTGCATTCATTATTTTTGCTGTCTCATAAACACCATATCCTGTTGCCGCCACGCCTACTGCTGAAGCAGAAGCAATTGCAGCCGTTGAATTTACATTCACCGCAGGCATTTGAGTTGAAACTATTTGTCCTTTTTGCGCAAGCCATTTACCAGCATTTTCAGCCATTTTTTTGTAATCAAAATCATGTACGGCTTTTACCATACCTGCAGCAGCTACTTTAAATTTTGCTGCTTGTTTTGCTGCTAATTTACCAACTGGCTTCACTGCATTTACTGCTTTTTGACTATATTGAGCATAGTCAGCATTTTTAACTGCTGCTACCGCATCTTTAGCCATTGCTGCGATAACTTCTTGGTTATCATACGCAATTACTGCCGCAGTACCCGCAGCCATACCTGCTACTGCAATTTTACCTGCATTATTAGCAACTGCTTGGCCCGCTTTTATTGCGCCATTTTTCACCGCGCCAGCTGATTTATGGGCAATAAAACCACCCACTGCAACTGATGGAATAATAAGTTCTGAATTTTCTTTTACGATTTCTGGGGTGTGTTCAGCAATAGTATTTACTGCTACCGAACCTGCATCAACTGCTACTTTATACGCATTAACACCTGCATTAATCACAGTTTGACCGGCATTTATTACCGCATCTTTTGCTGCTTCTACCGCTTCAGGAGCATATTTAACTGTCGCCGCTGCTGCTGCTACCGGAGCAACTACCGCTGCCGTCTTAACTGCATATGGAGCCGCTGTTTTAGCAGCTTGAGCCACTTTACCAGCAACTTTAACAACACCACGTTTTACCGGAGTATAACCGTAATACGTTGCAAAAGCACCGGCAATTAAACCAGGAATTACATATTCAGGATTATTTTTGATAACATCCGCTACCACATTATTGGTTACGGCATTGTAAACCACAGGCGCATTAGTAGTGGCAAAGTTAGCTACCGCTTTACTTGCATTTATCACTGCTTCTTTACCTGTTTGTACTAATTCAGGATTATCATGAGCAATTGCTGCCATCATACCTGCTGGAATTGCTACGGTCGCAACTTTACCTGCAAAATTAGGCTTTGCATAGGTAAGAGCCGCTGCACCTAAAAGGCCACCGGCCATATAAGGGTGAGCTGCTACGCCGTTGAAAACAGACTTACCGGTATTAACAGCCATTCCCAATGCGTTTACCGCATGAGGAGTTGCTACTTGATAAGTAGACTTGATTGCTTGGCCAACTTTTTGACCTGCTTCTTGTGCAAATTGTTTAATTTGTTCAGTTTTAGTTAAAGGCATATTTTCAGCATCGACACCAAAATCGTCACCCATACCTTTGGTTTGAGTAGAAAGTAACAACGCTATAGATAACGCCGCTACTGCTTTAGTTTTAAAGAATTTCATAGATTTCCTCCATTTGTTTAACCTACATTTCTAGTATCCAATCTACGCCTTATTACAAAACTGTCAAGAAAATGCGACCTATTTTATAAAAATAAATACAAATAATCATATATTACAGAGTAAAAGGAGGTCCCATGAGGGCCTAAATTGGAGGCTATTTGTCAATAACCCAGCCTACATTTGGTCCGGCCTTCCCGCTCGGCAAGCTACGGCAGGCTATTTTTCGTTTAAACCGAAGGCAATTAATTAGGCATGCCTTAAGGGTCTTTATATAGTAAAAATTGCTAGTTTTGGGTTTTTTTACTTATTTTAGACCCTCCATAACCCTTTTTTCCTAAAGAAATCCATAAATACCTAAAATAGGGGCATTTTGGGGCTTTTAAAGGATTATAACGACTAAGGCCCGCTCACAGAGGACGGTTAAGAAAGATAATAAAAAAGGCAGGCTTTTAAGCCTGCCCTAATCTGTTTTAATAGGATAAGTAAGATTACTTAACTACTACAACTTTAGTGGTTTTTGCTTTTTTAGCAGTGCACACTTTGTAAACAGCGTATGCTACTGCGGCAGTTGCTGCAATAATAGCAGTTGTTTTATAGGGGTGTGCTTGAGCAAATTCTTTCATGGCTTTTGGAGCGTTTTTTACCATAGCTGTTGCTTCTTCTTTGCTTGGCATAGCCGGCATAGAAGGCAATTTAGCCTTTACTGAATTAACAAAATTACCCACTTTTTCACAAACCGTGCATGGTTTTACTTCTACAGGAAGTTCCACTGCAAAGCCAGCAACAGGCATTAATAACACTAAAGATAACGCTGAAACTTTAAGAAATTTCATAATTCCTCCACAAGGGATGGTAATTTGGTTTTTGTTTATAACTAGCTTAAAGAATAACTATAAACCGCATTTCGTCAACCAAAAATCATCAATTATTACAAATAGAGTCCCCTCCGAATTTCTTCGGAGGGGACTACTTGTGTTATGCAAGTTTTGTGAGTTTTGATGCCAATAAAAAATGGAGATCAGCATCCCTAAAAGAATTTGCAAATTCCACGGGATTCAGATTACACAGTTTTTCCTGTGACTTATTAAGATCAGCATGGCGCGCCAAATGATCAATAACTTGCTCTACATGAGTTAGCTCTCGATTCAATTGATCCAAGCGCCATTTATCGAGCGC
>BTUB01000045.1:0-10104 GCA_045863215.1 Candidatus Babeliales bacterium
ATTGGCCAAACAAACAAATTCGCTTGGTTTTTCTCCATTTGCCGAATCTCTACCACGTTGAGGACCACGCAAGATTTTAAGATCCTCTCGTGTTGCCGCATCTATGTGCAGGTAATCATAATTTTGCGGAAAATATCCTGAATCTCTGAGCAAATCACACGCTTGAGAAAATTGTGCACTAAAAGGTTGATATTGTTGCGTTTCGAAACCCCGCCGAATAAATTCTTCTGGCGTAGGCTCATAGGGAGTTCCATCTGCATTTTTATCTTTATACTTAAATGCCGGTTTTTGCTCAGAATCATCGATAGCGCACTTATGTTCGTTTTTAATTAAATCAAAGACGTTTCTTTCTTCTCTGGGCCGCTCCATACTATTGAGAGACGCAGATACTATGCCTATTAATCCAAATAATATATTTCGTTTTAATAAAATCATTGCTTTATCCTTTTACAATCCCCATTGGTTGAGCCACTGTTGGGCAGTAATAAAATTCACTATCGGCCAGGCGTTATCAACTTTTCCGTGTCTAATTTGCGTGAGTGTATCAGAAAGCCATTGCGAATCAATGAGTCCCGATTTGATTAAAGATCCATTCATGAGCAGTTCTTCAATGCCACTGGCATTTGCAGCGAGAGAATTGATCATGGTGGAGGTGGTTTGCCCCTTGATGCGGCGCCACATTGCCTTTGGCTTTTTAATCTTGCTTACCGCGTTTCTAAAAAAGATGCGATCATAGCCATCTTTAAAACTTTGATACGTGGGTATTTGCAGTCCAAGTTCTACCACCGGCAATGAAAGAAGTGGGTGGCAATAGGTTACATATGGCGTTTTTTGTTGCCGTTCAGCAAAGAGCACCGCATGAGAAAGCCCTTGAATCTGCTCTCTTTTGGCGTGTAAGAATTTTTTAGTGAAAGGATGTAAATAATGCAGTTGTTTGGTTTGCTTTTCTTTGACTGCTTTTGCATGTGATTCATTATGGCCCACGAAGGCTACTTTTTTGCCGGCATAATAGCGGGTACCTGCTTTTATATTTTTCCATAAGAGTGAGCCATAAGGCATGCGATAAATGCCTGAAAGTTCTTGCAATATAGGCAAGCTGCCTCGGATTCCCTTTTGTATCCAATAATCGGCCAGTGAATTTTCTGGCGGTGGCGCAAGAAACACATGATCGCCACCTTGGCCGTTTAATACGGTGTTGCATTGCTCGGCATCTAATACCGTCTGCAGCTTTTGATTCATCTGTTTAAACAGGGAAAAAGTTGAGGGCCTGTTTGGGCGGCAATGAGTTTCTGCCGGATCCAAAGGAGATGCGCCCTGCCAATCAGGAAAATAGATTGAAGCATTGCAAATATCTGCGATCTCTTTGGCGAATTCAATTTCATTTGAGCTTGGCTCTTTACTATCAATATAATTAACCGCAATCAGTTTTTGATCCGGGCGCAATACTTGTGAGAGCAAAATCATCACCGCAGAAGAATCGGTGCCGCCAGAAAGTTCAACGCACACATTTTTGCTGTCTTGCACCCATGCCTGAGTGCATTTTTTAAGCGTATCTAAAAGTTGATTTTCAAATTCTGCTTCATGAATAATTGGTTTGCTGGGAATGGATTGCAGATCCCAAAGAAGTTCAGTTTCTGTTTTGCCGTCAAGAGTAAAATGAAGACCCATGCCGCCAGGCAGTTCAAGAATTCCCATAAAAGGCGTATGAATTGGCGCAAATTGAGAACCAATTACATAATCGGCAAAATAGCTCCAATTCATTTCCGGCTTAGTTTCAAGGCAATCATAGATGAGTGCAACATCGGATGCAAAAAGAATGCCATCGCTCAGTTGCATATAAAAGAGGGTGTTAAGCCCCAGCGGATCGCGCATCAAAGTAATTTTTTGTTGCTCTTTATGGTAAAGAATCCCGGAATATCTGCCCCAATACTGCTTGTTTAAAAGCGCTGGATTTTCAAGAATGTCTTTTGTTTGAATCGCGTTAAATGTTTCTTGTTTTTGATACGTATCTCGAGTGAAGAGTTTTCCCACCAATATACTGTTGCTTTGCTCAAAGGGAATTACCGAATCAATTTCTTGTGCCGGTTGCTTATACACGCCGATGTGTACAGTAAAATGATTGTCTTGTTGACACACAAGAGACGCTGCATTGCTATTTTGATCCGCGATTGTTTTAATTTTTTGTGAGAGTGAAACATCAGTTCCAAAATAACCAATTATAAAACGCATGCTTATCCTTGGGGTGAGTGTAAAATAAGTGAAAGTACTTGAGCGATTACCGGATCATCATGAATCACTTTCCCATCAATTTGGGCCCATGCGTGCGCGTAAAAAGGATGTGCCTGCACACCGATCACCAATTGGCTATCCCAATTTTTCTTGCGTGCAAGTATCACAAAAGTGGCGGCCCAGGCCAAGCAAAAGGTCTTTTTAGGATAAAATAAAGATGCGGCATCAACTAAATTGGCCAAATCTTGAATCTGCAAAGCAGAAGGGATAATTAAATTTTCATTTGGAGTTTCTTGAATAGCATTAAGAACACCCTTGATTCCCTGCCGTTTGAGCAAGCGGTGTACTTTTGCCAATTGCGCAAATGTTTTAAGCACCTGATATTTATTTGCTTGCTTGAATGGCTTCCATGACGGCTTGGTGTCCCACTGATAATCATGAAGTCCACCGGGTTTAATGGGAGCGCTTGCAATTGCTTTGCCCGGGCGATCTGTTTGTTGAATAATATTAAGCTCAAGGAGCTGATTAATCCATTCAGTAAGTTGTTGTGAGTCTTCATTGGGACAAATATATGTTTTTGTCTCTTGATTAAAAATAATTTTTTCTTCAATTATTTTTGTCAAAAAATAAGCTGAATCATCAATTAAACTTATATAATCATCGTTTGCGCTATCCAAAATAATAATTGAATTGCCAAAGCGGGCAGCATAAATATGGGGCGATAATGAAAAATAATGCATGAATTTTTTATTTTGAATTTTTTGAAAATTACTGTTGATGTATTGAATAATTAGTAGTAATATTGCTGAAAATAAAACATTTTGCAAGATAATTTATTGTTTCTCATAGAAAAAATAATTTCTTTATTTTAAACATCAGGTAAGCCACATGTTTCAAATGTTTACTATCAAACCTGGCAAATCAAAATTCGTACTGACTATAGGTAAAGTTTCTCAAAAAACTTTTGGAATGTTTTCTGACCACAGAAGCGAAAGCGTTTATAGAACAAATAGCTGGCCAGTATTGAAATAATTTTTAGCATATATGAAAGTACGAAAATTTCTAAAGGATTTCAAATGTATATCAAGAAGAACAAAAAGCAATTGGTAATAATGGGCAAAGCGTCTGAACATACACAGGGAATGCGTCGCGGCCTGAAATTTGAACTTCAACGATCTTCATTCCGACTTTAATACAAAATTCTAAAGGATGTTTGTGAAACATTTTATGATAATTGGCAAAGTATCAAAAATTACTTTTGGACAAGGATTCGCAAGATTTATTGAAAGTAATCTAAGGTTCGCTTACACACATTAGATGGTTTATATTATGAATAAATCGAAAAAATTTAACTGATTTTATATTTTAAGGATTATTATGAATAAACAAAATTTAGCTAAATTAGGCAAAGTTTCTGCGATTACTTTCGGCTCGCGCGGATTCAATGTTGAGATGGCAAAACCTGTATCATACAGCGGCAAATAATTATTTAACTAAATCGATATTTTATGAACAAAAAATCAATTCTTGTGCAAAATGCAGTTAAAAAGCTTGGCAAAGTCTCGAAAAATACGTTGGGTACATGGCCCGGGCACAGATTCGAAAATCCACGCCCGTTTAAATGGTTGCATGAATAGTATTTGCATTGATGGAGGATATATGAAAAATAAAATTATTATATTGGCAAAAGTCTCTCAAGCCACTCTTGGAAGAGGCGGACGAACCATGGAAGGTCAGTTGCGCCGCATGTGGATATGTTAGCACGATAGTTTGATTACATCAGAGGATGTTATGGATAATTTAAAAAATATGATTGTTAAAATTGCAAAAGTTTCAAAAGGTACGTTGGGGATGCCTGGAGGATTTTTAGAAGGTACTAGACCCAAAAAATATTCGCCATATAATTAACGTGAACTCGATCTAAGAAATGTATCCCAAACTTGATGAAAAAATTTATAAAGGTAATTCAGTATGTTTAAACATATAATAAAATTAGGCTCTGTTTCAAAAATTACTTTTGGCACAGTTTATGGGAGTTGGACAGAAACTTGGCGCAAAGGGCATATTCGTAATTAAATTGTAAAATACTATTCATGGAGCGACTTGCAATTGTGAGTCGCTTTCTTTTTGGTGAGTTTCTTAATTATTTAACGTATAAATATAGGACTTAGAAACCTATATTTTTAAAAAATTTCAAGGCAATATTACGTTACCATTTTCTAAGACAGCAGCCAATGCATTATTTTTGGTTTCTTTTGCTTGCTTTAAAGCATAACGCAGGTGATAGCGATTTGGGTTAATTTTTGCGCCGTGAGATAAAAGAAGTTGCACCATTTCAACATTTAGATGAGTGGCGGCTTTATGATTGCTTTATGGCCATTCGAAACCTTATTTGGATCTGTGCTGCTGCTAATAAAAGTCTTACAATTTCTAATGAATTATTTTGAGCCCCCCATTGAAGTGCTGATTCCAAATTCATGTTTGCTCCTTTTTCTAAAAGTAAACGAACGCAGACAGGATCATTATTTTGTGCAGCTTTGCAAATAGGATAAGAGGTATTATTAGAACCTTAATGCCTATTCATCAAAATCCCAAAGTATAAGGTTTTCTATTGAAAATGTACTAAGATACAACAAGTTACGCAATAGATTACTTATTTACTCAGAAGCTATTTCCTTTTGAGATTCTTCATACAATTGCATTGCTTTTTCAATGAGTTGATCCTTTTTATCTTTAAGCTCTGGCTTAGTCAAAAAGTAAGTGCCTAATAATGTTGGTAAATCCATTTCCACATTCATTGCCGCGCGGCGTTCGCGCGATTCAGGCTTTCGCACTGGGATGATACCAACCAGATACATCGCATTTAAACAGGTGCGTTCAAGCGCTTTAATATCAACCAGATCCTTTTTACCGGGGGGGATATGATACACAATTTTTACCACGGCATCGGTAAGTTCATGCTTTTCAAGTTCGTTTAAAATCTGCTGGGTTTGATCGATGCCTGGCTCCAAATAAACTTCCACTTGTATAAATGGCCGTGCCGGACCCTTAATAAATTGATGTGTAGTTTTCTCTTTTGATTCGATCTGTACCAAGCAAAAACCTTTATCTTCTTTGCGTTCGCCAAAATCGATGCGTTCAATGGAGCCGGAATATACGATTGCCGGATGGCCATTGGGATTTAAATTTTGATACCGGTGTAAATGGCCTAGAGCCACATAGTCAAATGGTTTAATCGCCAGTTGCGATGGTAAAAATAACGGATCATTTCCATAAATAGCCCGCTTTTCGGAACCGGAAAACACTCCAGAGCTTACCGTTAGATGCCCCGCTAAAATTGCCGGAATTTTGGGATCCAATTTTGAGGCGCAATCGGCGATGATCGCTGCAACTGCTTTTGAAATATATTCAGTGATTTCAATACTGTTTTTATATACATGTGTATTAGACATGCTTACGGTGTTTCGTGTGGGCCACGGGATGCCAACAATGTTGACTAAGCCACTTTTGGTTTGCAAAGGCAAAATAGTAGGCTTGGCAATCACATGAAATCCTTCCAGTGGCAGATCTTGGAAAATATCCAAACTATGCGCTTTACCAAAGGAAAGCGGATTATCATGATTGCCAATCACGATTACTACGGGAATATTCGCTTTAAACAAGCGCATCAAGCAGTTAAAAAATAATTTCTGCTGCGTGGGACTTGGGTGGGCGGTTTTATATGCATCACCGGAAAACATAAAAAAATCAACATTGTGTGCGATCGCATGATCGATGCATACATTGAGCGCTTTTTGAAAATCTAAAAGCCGTGTATGAATTCCGGATTTAGGATCAATGCGGCCATAATTTTCCATACCAAAATGGATGTCTGCGGTGTGGAGGAATTTGATCAAAAGTTATTCCTTATATATTTTATTCTTTTTCATCTTGAATGCTCCTGTCCTCTGTAGCCTTGGCGTAGGAGGATTTTGAAGGATTTGATTTAAACGCTCCTAAAAAAGAATTAAACATCGAGGGTGATTGAGTAATTTCATGTGCCTGAGGATCATGCGATTTATGTGCATATCCTTCTTTATTTATTTGGCGTGCGCGTGCAATAGCTAGAGCTTCGGCAGGTACATTTTCGGTAATTACTGATCCTGCAGCCGTATACGCATCGCGTTCAATGGTAACCGGTGCAATGAGGGTATTATTCGCGCCGATAAATGCATTATCTTTTATAATCGTTTGATGTTTTGATAATCCATTATAATTGCAGGTGATCGTGCCGGCACCAATATTTACATTTGATCCAATAGTAGCATCACCCAAATATACCATATGGCGTGCTGCGCTTCCTTTACCAATAGTGGTCTTTTTTACCTCCACAAAATTGCCAAGAGTAACTTGTTCACCAATTTGTGAGTACTCTTTAATATGTGCATATGGACCAATTAAAGAGCCATAGCCAATACTTGAATCTTTAATGATACAATGGGGTAAGATATTACAATTATCGCCAATATGAGAATTTTCAAGTGAAACGTATTCATGCAGTCGGCAATTTTTGCCAATAGTAGTGCCATCAAGTAAATGTACACCGCAACCAATATAACTACCCGCGCCGATGGTAACATTTAAATCAATGTGCACATTATGCGCAACAGAAAAATGTACTCCTTTTTCCATCCAATATTTTATGAGTTCTGATCGTTTTACTTGTTCTGCTGCCCATAATTCTTGCAACGTATTAATGCCACGTACTCGATCAAAAGGAGCAGAAACAGTTTTTACTTCTTTTTGTTGATCACTTGCCGCCTTTATCAGATCAGTGATATAAAATTCGCGAGTTGATTCGTGCAGTTGCAACGTCTTAATATATTGTTGTAAAAATTGTTTGCGCACAATATAAATACCCGCATTAATGCAGCAGTGCTCATTGGTGTCTCCGTCAAAATCGCGTGCTTCTACAATGCGAATCGAATTTTCTGTTTTTACTACACGGCCATAACCCCCAGAGGCCGGATCAGCGTTATGTGCAGTAACAAAACTTATTTCTGCATGGCTCTGAATATGCTTTTCATACAATGATTCGATAATTTCAGTGGTTACTAAGGGCACATCACTGTTCATAATAAGAATATGCTCTCGATCCCAAATAGATTCGGTGCACATTAAGGCATGGCCTGTGCCAAATTGCTCTTCTTGCATAGCGAAATTAATGGCATTGTGATGATGATTGTTTACTACTTGTTGAATGGCATCTTTTTGATATCCTACTACTACTGTGATAGGAATACTTAATTGTTCAAGCAAGCGTGTGGTATATAGAATCATTTCTTGCCCGCAAATTTTTTCCAATAATTTAGTTCTACCGGTATTAAATCGGGTCGATTTGCCCGCTGCAAGAATAATTGCCTGAACTCGATTGCAAAACATAAGTCTCCTTTCGTCCACAAAAAATGGTAATGATCAGATGCGCTGGTAGCATTCTACCAAAAAGAGGACGTAAGTCCACGAAGTATTTTTTGCAAAAAATACTTCTCCCCCGTTCGCTTCAGACTACGCCAAGGCTACGTCGGACAGGTCGAGCTAACGAGCCTGCCCTCCGATGCTTTATGCGTAGGAGGGTCAAGAAGTATTTTAGGTTGAATTTTAGATAACAAGTAACCTCTCAACTTACCCCTTCGGGGTTCGATCGAGGCGAACGGGTTTTGTTGTTTGTTTTGCAAAAAAATATGTCACCTATACACTATATAAAGCTTTAATTGCTTCTCATGAGGTTTTTTAATGAAGTTTAACAAGTGCATCAAAGATATATTCATAAAAATCGCAATTGCGTGTGGATTTTCGCATCTTGCGTGCGCAATGGTATATGATAATCGCTATTTCCCTCTCATTCAATATCCTTTTATTACCGTGCAAGATCGCTACTCGCATATAGCCGGTGATTTTTTTGTTACCACTGCAAGTAAATCCACTGATATTCTTGAACGTGGTATTGGAGTGTTTGAATTAACCGGTCCGTTTGATTTGGCGCAACTTGCATATTCTATGGAATTGGCAGGATTTGGTAATCCGCTTCCTGCACGCTATTTAAATCAAGAATTACCATTTACTATGTTGGGCAAATTGCAATCTCAAGGATTCGCGCTTGCATGGGAACATAATATCACCTGTAATTTTTCTTTTGGGCTCTTATGGCTGGCCATGCGTTCCAATTCATATATAGATTTTTTTGTGAGCCAAAAAATTGCAGCAGATTTTTCAGAAGCTGATGTGGCAGAACTTGATTTAATTCGCAGGCAAGCATTTTCAACATTGGGCCTCAGATGTAATCATGTGCGTCAGGGTGGATCGGGCGATACGGAAATATATCTGCGTTGGTTTGATCATTGGGTTTATAGTTTCAAACTGCGTTCGCTTTATTATGGTATTCGTGTGGGTGGATTATTTCCCAGTGGTGTGACTCAAAAGCCATTTGAACCGGCTTCAGTTCCATTTGGCGGAAACGGATTTTGGGGTGCTTATGCAAGTGCCGATGCTGAATTTGAAGTAAAGGAAGATTGGAAAATCGGATTATGGTTACGAATTAGTAAACGTTTTGCAAAAACGATGATCGAACGCATGCCGGTAGCGCGTCCGCCCGTTGCGGGTCAAAGGGATCCGCAATCAAGTGAACCTCAAATTTTTGGTGTACTTGAAGGGCCGGTGCACATAGATCCGGGAGTAACTGAAATATTTTCTGCCTATACCCAATGGGAAGGGATTCGGGAAGGATTAGGAGTTAGATTGCAATATTCTTTAATTCATCATCATCAGGATCATTGGACCGATGAACGTGTGGATCAGAGTGTGCCATCAAATTTAGAACCCGTTGAGGATCGTACGCAATGGGGGGCAGAATATGTTACTTTGTGCGCTTTTTATGACTTTGATAAAGTTAACGCGTGTCGTGGCCATCAACCAATTTTGCGAGTATCCTGGGATATCCCTTACTCATTATTAGTAGGGCGACGATTTGTGCAATCGTATAAAGTAGCGCTTGGATTAGAATTTAATTATTAAAGGATTTTTTGCATGTCTGCTCTAAAGTTTTTTCCTGCTAAAAGAATTTTTAGTATTTTCTCCAATGATTTGGCCATTGATCTTGGCACAGCCAATACCGTAGTATATGTGCCAGGCCGTGGTATTGTACTTAATGAGCCATCAGTAGTTGCAGTAAAAGCAGGAACTAATCAAGTTCTGGCTGCCGGCAAAAGTGCGAAAGAAATGTTAGGAAAAACGCCTGAAAGTATTGTAGCATCACGTCCGATTCGAGATGGGGTGATTGCTAATTTTGAACTCACTGAAAGTATGCTTCGCTATTTTATTCGTGCGGTGCACAATGATAGAAGAACATTGGTGCGCCCAAGAATGATTATCGGTGTGCCATCAGGAATCACGCAAGTTGAAGAACGCGCAGTAAAAGATTCTGCAAAACAAGCGGGCGCACGTGGCGAAGTTCATACGATTATAGAGCCAATGGCAGCTGCGATTGGTGCAGGTTTGCCGGTGCAAGAGCCCTGCGGAAGCATGATTGTAGATATTGGGGGAGGAACCACTGAGGTTGCTGTGATCTCACTTAAATCGGTGGTATTTTGCAGATCTGTGCGGGTGGGTGGTGATGAAATGGATCGTGCAATTGTGCAATATGTCAAAAGAAAATATAACTTATTAATTGGTGAACGTACTGCTGAACGTATTAAAATTGAAATTGGTGCGGCATTGCTCGATTCTTTAGTAGAATTGCGTAGTGTGGAGGTAAAAGGGCGAGATTTAGTAACTGGTGTCCCCAAAACAATTACACTCACCAGCCAAGAAGTAAATGAAGCATTGCTCGAGACCATAGCA
>BTUB01000046.1:0-10000 GCA_045863215.1 Candidatus Babeliales bacterium
GAAGATTCTTTTTGCTTGTGTAATGTCTTTACTTTGGCCATTCTTGTTTCCTCCTAATAATATGATAACATTAAATTTTGTGAGATATGCATAATAGACTCGACGTCCATTTTCCCATCTTAATTCCCAAATTTCATCACCAACCGGCTTATGGTCACCAAAATGTCCTTCTATTTCTATATTAGAAAGTCGTTTTTCTATTTGAGTTTGTGATTTAAGTGTTTCCTCTTCAAGCCATTCTTGATATTCTTGAGTTCTAGATATCTTATACATACATCCTCATCACTTTAAAACTGAGTGTGCCATATATTGGACACTAAAGCAATCGTTTAAGGTTTTTATGCACAAACTCAAAAAAGGCATTTTAATTGCAATCGAAGGCATCGATGGATCGGGCAAAAGCTCACTTGCCAAAAATTTGTATTACTCCCTTTCCACGCATTACCCCGTACTGCTTACTAAAGAACCCGGCGGCACTACCTTGGGCCAACAGTTGCGCTCAATCGTGCAAGAAAAAAAGATTCCCGTCTGCCCAAAAGCAGAATTTATGCTGTTCGCTACTGATCGCGCGCAACATTTTCATGAAGTTATAATTCCTGCATTATCGCAAAATAAAATTATAATCTCTGATCGCATGTCTGATTCTTCTTTAGTTTATCAAGGATATGGAAGAGGATTGGATATGGAAGCAATTCATGCAGTAAACAATTTTGTAATGAACAAAATCAAACCTACTATTACCGTGTATGTAAAAGTATCAACTCATGTTGCTACTGATCGAATCAAAAAAAGAAATATTGCACTTACTTCCTTTGAAAAAGAAAAGGAAGATTTTGTGTCAAAATTGTCGTTTGGTTTTGATCAGTTATACAAAAATCGTGAGGATGTTATTATTGTTGATGGTAACCAAACACAAGAACAGGTAACACAAGAAGCGCTTTTAAAAATTTTGCAATGGCTACAAAAATAATTTCTCATCCATCACACTTATTTATCGGCAACGAGCAAGAATTACTAGAAAATTCCATATCTTTACTGCAAAAAACTTTTTGCAGTAATCAAGGGTGCTCCGTCTGCATCCAATGCCGCAAGGTGCAAGAGCAGCAACATGAATCCATCTTGTGGCTTAGCCCGGAAAAACAGTATGCGGTAGAAGATTTAAAAGTAATTTTTTCTACGATCTCATTTGCACTTGAAGAGAATCATCACTACTTTTTTGTAATTCAAAAAGCTGATCTGCTTACTACTACCTGCGCCAATGCCTTACTCAAATCTTTAGAAGAACCACCGGCAGGATACCATTTTATTCTCCTTGCTCAGCGGATTGAATTTATTTTGCCAACTATCAAATCCCGCTGCTTAATTCAAACAGTAGGCAATTGCAACCAACAAGATCAACACCATGCGCTTATCCCTTATTTTACTACTACTGCATTCCAAGATCCGCTGGCATTTGCTAAAGAATTAGAAGCTGCTAATCCTAATGAATGGGAAAGCCTTAGTTTGCTCGATGAACTCTTAATATATTGGGCCACTCAATACAAAAAAGGAATTATATCCAATAATCTTACGATGCAACAGCAATCGGAGCGCATGATGCAACATATTAAAAAAGCGATGTTGCTACCACCAATGCCCGGTAGTAGCAAACTATTTTGGAAAAATCTGTTTTTGCAGATTAAAGAATTATAACAATGATTTTATGGCAACTGATATTGTGCTCTTAGTGCAGCCATTTTTTGCTTAAAGGCCACATCATTTGCGGCTAGCTCAGCATCATGCTTCTCTCTCGCAATTCTTTGCGCTTCTCTTTCTTTTTTATGCTGAATCTCTTGTGTCGCCCGTAACGCATCTAATTCTGCCATTCTGGCATTATGCTCTTCATCAAATTGTGCGCGTACTGCATTTATAGCCGCCATCTCTTTTTCATGAGCAGCCTTTTGTGCCAATCTCTCTTTTTCAAACGCAGCATCTTGAGCTGCACTCACATCTTGTAATTTTTTCAGAAGCGCAGCATGTTTTTCAGCGTTATAGTCTCCGCTCATCATTAGCGCAAACCCTTCATCTGTCAGCTTTGCCACATCATCCATACATTGCAGGGTTGCATTGTGAGCGGGCACACTTTGCTGAGCATGAGGTTTAAAACGATTTACAGCAGCTTTAAATCGATTCGGTTGGTTAAACCTATTTCCATCTAAAGGGGCTCTATCCTTTTGCAAAGCTATTACAGGACTAATACTGAGAATACCTATATATGCAGCAATAATTTTCATGTGATAATCCTTAAACAGTTGTTTGTAATTAAATTTTAGGATTTTGCTTTTTTTGATTTTGAAGATAAATTCTCACATAATCATCAGTAATAATATTTGGCAGATTCTTAATTTCTTCCTGTGTTTTGCCAATTGAACTAATTCCACCAATACAACAAAGTCCACATGCTCCTGAAATCAAACTCCAACCGCGTACGCCAATTCTTTGGTCAGATAAATATCCAAGCTTTGTTGCAATTGCAGCAGTTCCGGCTGCACATCCACCTAAAAATAACCAATTTATCAATCGTCTTTGGCGTTCAACTTTTTTTTCTAACGGTCCCATGTGTCTGAGGATTATCCACTCTTTATTTTCATTAATTTTTTCTTGCGTAATTTCCATCGCGGACATACAAACCGATAACAAAAGAATAAATGACGCAAAATATTTGATCATATAAATCCTAAACATACAATGTTGTTAATAATCACCAATTAGGATACGAATAGTTTTAAATATTACAAGTAATTAAATAAGGAAAAACATGCCTCCACAAGATCTCATCATGGCTTCAAAATCTCTTTATGAATCTTCAGGACTTTTATTGCATGATTATGCAGTAGAAAAAGAAGGCCAAGAATACAATGCAGCCTCATTCAAACTTAATAATTATCGCATCGTCTTTCGTGTGGCAAAAATTACTCCTACTAAAGCTGGGCAATTTGTAACTATTTGGAAACGTATAGAAAACGGGCCCATTATGCCATTCGATACTACTGATTCGGTAGATTTTTTTATCATCGGCATTAGAGAAAATGACCAAGGCCAGTTTATATTTCCTAAACAGATTTTAGTTGCACAGAATTATATTTCACGCGATGGTAAAGGCGGTAAACGGGCCATGCGTGTGTATCCACCCTGGACGCAAGTTACCAGCCCTCAAGCACAAAAGACTAGAGATTGGCAAATTCCGTATTATTTTGAAATTAGCACAAACAATCAAGAACAAATTAAACGATTATCGGCCTTGTTTCATTTATCCACTAATGCCTGAAAAGTGTGCAATAGATTTTTAGATTCTTTTGAAGATAAAACAGAAAAAAATTGCGCGTCAGCTTTTTCAACTGCCGGTAACGCTTTTGCTAAAAGTGCAGAACCAGCATCTGTAAGCACCGGATTTTTGCTCCGCTCGTCAGAAAGCTGCGTCCTTTTGATCAATTTTCTTTTTTCTAAACCACGCAAAATTTGAGAAGTAGTATTAGGATCCAATGATGCACTTTTACCAATGGCCACTTGAGTCACTTTGTTGCCTTTTCTAGTCAGCCACCCTAAAGATGCCATAATCACAAATTGTGGATGCGTGAGCCCAAGAGGTTTGAGCACATCTTCTATAGCACCGCGCCATTGAGTGCTCACTTTCCAAAGCAAATAGCCGGGGCTTTGTTCCGGTTGTTCAAATTCTGTTACCGATTCAAATTCAAATCTTTTTTTCATTTAGCATTACACCCATCTCTTTGGCAATACGAGCAAAATCTTGCGCATTTATCTTAAAACATCCACGGCGAAAAATAAATCCCCAATGGCGCCGATCTTGTATGAATGAGAGTGTATCAAGTAATGGTTCAATAGCAACCGATTTTGATTGATAGAAAATTACATCGCGTCTCCACGGAATAAAATCATCACTCATGCGAAATTGATATGGCGCATCTCCGGCAATCTGCCCAATTGCGGTAAATTGGCGGCACGGAATTTTACTCCCAAATAATTCCACCGGGCTGTAGTAGATGATCCAATCTCCCGGGCTCATTGCCCGCAGCGGCCCCACTTTGCCATGGCACACTTGGCAAATTCCTTGTTCCACTCCTTGTATCACATGTTCCTTACTCGCAACCGCAATCCAATAACGTGCCATTAATGTTGCTCCGTCATAGCATATACTCTAATTCTGTGGCCATCAGGATCAAGTACCGTAAAAGTACGCCCAAAACTCATATCAGTTGGCTCTTGTGCAATCGAAATTCCCTTCTTTTTCCATTGAGCATATAATGCATCAATTTCTTGATGGGCAAATGCTATTTCTGAGGCGCCGGGTTTGCCAGCAACTGCAGGCTGGGCGGTTTGATAGGACCATAATCCTAGCATTACCCCATTAGGCAAAGCAAACAGCACAAAAGTGGGCGATTGCTGCACCGGTTTTAATCCTAAGATTTCTTCATAAAATGGGGCACTCTTAAGCGGGTCTTCAACAAACAAAAGCACAAATTCTAAAGATGGGTTAAACATAGACAATCCTTACTTTTTACAGGTTTATATGCATTATTATAATACACATACGTATAAAATGCCAGAATCAGAAATACTCTAAAGACTTCGAAGCATTAAGACAAAATACACAGGATTTTAAGTTTGCGTTACGCGCATGGGTACTTATTTACTTTAAATTCTCGGTAAACCCTTTAGGTGGCCAAAATTCGGGTGCGTATGAAGAATGTCCGGTACGCGGTTTATGACCTTGATCAGTAAACTCAAGAAAATGTTTTCCTTCATTATCTATTACTCTCCGTATTTGTGGAATACTCGCACGAACTTCTTCCAATTGTTCCGGAGTCACATATTTGCCTTCATCGTTTGTAGCGTGCAGATTTTGAGCTGATGGTGTTTGTGCGGGTGAAGGCATTGGAGTTACTGGCGCTTGAGCAGGAGATAATCCCGGTTGTGGAATCGCTATTTGTAAAGCATCAGAGCGATTTTGAGAAAAACTAATAACTGCTCCCTTATGATTTCTATCAACAATTATTTTATTTCCATCATGTATTGCTTGTTGGTTTTTCCACAACAAATATCCCATAATAGAAAAAGCGGTTGTAGTAACTGCGGTGGTGATTCCTAAGGCCCATTTTAGATAATAATTACTTCTTTCTGCCGCAGAAATTCTTTGTTGCAAATCTACTTGCTTGGCTTGAAGTTGAATCTGTTCTTGTTGCGTTTTTCGCAAAGATTCGAGTTTTTGTGTGAGCAAAAGTGTCTGTAATTGCTGAGAGTTACCAATTGAAACAATTTCTTGATCATGCAAATCGATTAACGTGGCATGAGATTTTAGCACACTCTTTACAGCCTCGATTTGTGGTGCCAAAGAAGGAGCAGATTCTGCGTGTACTTTTTTAAGCTCTTGTTGCAACTCACTCACATCTGATTCAAGATCGGCAATCCATCGAGTTGATTCCTCTTGAAAAACGTGTTGCTCAGCTCTATTGACTTTCATTATTGCACGTTGTTTTGCCAATTCATGGGATCGAGGAGAAAGCGGGGCCACCGGCAATTCCATTGCAATAAATAGTGAAGGAACCAATAGGAGCAATAGTAAATTTTTCATGAGAATCCTTAACGTTGAGTGTTAGCAGAAATTTGATTCAACCAATTTTTTTAAAAGAAGCAGCTTTGATTGTATATTTTCAGGCAAATAATTATAGGCTCTTAAAGCGTTTTCTCTTGCCATAATGGCAACCGGACCATTGTGGCTTGTGCAAGAATTAACAATTTGAGGACCTATAAAAGTATAAATAGAAGCCATTGCTATCACATCAACCGCGGTTTTTGATAGAGATGGATGAGCCGTATTAGGACTTATGCACCGATACGCTAACAGCAAGAGTTTACTTATGTGAGCAGTGGCAAATGTTTTTGCTTTTGCTATGCAGCGATTTACTAAATGATTAAGCGCAGCAGCTCTGAGTGTGGGATTGAGCACATTAAGAGCCTGGCGCATGTCATCTTGAGTTTGAAGCTCCTCATATGATTCATTAAATCGAGGATTTAACAGAGCAAAAGAAAATAGCGCCTGCCAACCCATTGCTTTTAGTCGTTTTTTTATTTGTTCATTTTCTTGCAAAATCGCATGCAATCGCTGCTCGGCAGGGCAAAGATTTGCCAATGCCTGCGCGGAAATGGGCGGCTGTTGGCGCTGATTAAACATAACAGCGTATTGCGCTACAAATGCACACAGCGCCAAATATGGCGCAGCTTTGTTAAAATGTTCTACCGCCTCTTTATTAAGATATGAAAGTGCATTTGCCAATCCCGGAGAAGGTTGAGAAGTCGCTGATACCGGTAAAGTTACAGGTTCTGGAGGAGTCGGTGCGGCAGCTCGAATAAGCTGAAATTGAGTTTCGCGCAACCGAAGAGTATGAAGCTCGGGCCGATGAATATGATGCATACTCATATGCATTAACGCATCTTGTGTTGGCTGCACAGCCACGGGGGCAGGCACTGAAATCATCATGGGCCGAACAAAATTAAAAGAAATAACTAGAAAAAAAGATGATGTTAATACAATTTTGTTACAGTTCATAATGCTTATCTTCTTGATGCTCTTAATGGATCAATGCCTTGAGAAAGTAAATAATAAATTTGTTCCGGGCTCATGTGCCTTCCTTGCATTCTTAATAAAGGATACAATCTCTGCGCTTGGGCCCATAGATTTTGTCCGCAATACGCAACACGCGCTGCAACGGGAACTTGCGGAGCTTTAGGAACTGCTGACGGAGTGGCTTCAATCGGCTTGGTAACTTGATGCACTGCTTGAGAATCGTTTTTTTGCGCTGGTTCTTGAGCTATGACTTCAGTTGATGATACGGGCAAATCTTTTAAATACCCAAGCGTAACAATAACTGCTGCACATGATATTCCAACCGCTGCTATTTTCAAAGAGCCGGCAATCAAAGAATAATAAAACTGTTTTCTTTCTTCTGCTTTATATCGATCTTTAAGCCACTTTTCATAGCTTGGTGCATGGAAGGAAATTTGATTATTATTAGCTGAAATATAATATTGGCCGGTGAGCTTAATAAGATCATGCGGCAATAAACTAAAATAAAGATGCGGATCTTTAAGTTGCTGCAATTCCCTTGCTCGATCCACAAACTCAGTAACTAATCGGAACTGTGCAGAATTATCCATTGCAATGATAGAAAAAAACGAACATAGGAATGTTATCAATAAATAAAATGATGTTAACTTTTTCATGATTATGTTTTAAAATGTATATGATTAATAAAAAAAATATATCATATATTTCATATTAAACAATAAAAAACAACACGGGTGTTTATGCAAAACAAATCTTTACGTTTATCAATAACATTATTATCACCTAAAAAGGCCATTCAAATCGGCAAAGTGGGCAGTGTTTCAACTGATACATTGGGCAGATGCAAGTCAAACTTAAATGAAGGCTTCATAAGACATTTTTATCGTAGCGTTCGGGTTTAAATACCTCTCTTTTAATCATGAAAGAATTTTCTATGTCAAAAAAAATAATCATTCTCGGTAAAGTCTCTGCAGAAACACTTGGTGGCAAGGGATATTGGAATGAAGGTTTTGTAAGAAGAACCGATAGAGTCATTCATTAACAAGGAATTTGTATGTCAAAAAAAATAATTGAATCATCTCAAAATAACATCATTATAATCGGTAAAGCTTCTTCTCATACCTTAGGCAGAGCGTGTATGTATCTTTCTGAAGGTCATGTTAAACATTCAGTAAGATATGGCTGAATCATAAATTATTTATAAATTGCAAAGCCTCGAATTAATTTTCGAGGCTCTTTTTTTAGAAAATATTTTGATATTTATTTATTCTTACCACTTCCGCCGGCAATGCGTCTTTCACAATCACCAACATCATTCTCTACTTCATTTGCAAAATTGTTTCCTGCGAATCTTGCAAATATTTTTAGTCCCTCTTCTTCTGATTCAAATGATTGTAAATGAATACCCGGCTCAATATGATAATCATCCGTTGTGCGATAATTTGCAAAGATTGTAGGATATTGCTTTTCTAATTCTGTTGGGTGCAGAAAATGAGTGGTTGTAAGGCTTAAAGTTCTGGGATGATGCCCAATTCTTCTTATTAACGCGTAGGCCGCAGAGCGCGCAAGCTTCTCTTTTGTTGCGCCGCCACATGGTTCATCAAGTTCCACAAAGGTAAAACCATCACTTTGATCAATTGTTTTGAGTATCGTCCCCATGCGCTCGGCGACAGACATTAACAGTGAGCGATCTCGGCTGGCATTAGTTTCTGTCTTGATCTGAGTAATAAATTTTGTAAACGGAGTTATAAACAGAAAAAAAGCAGGGCTCACGCAAATTGTTTGCGCCATAATCGCAGCCTTCATCAAAGCATCAGTATTTTCTGTTTTGCCGGTTCCATTTGATCCACTTATCATAATTGATCTGCATGCATTTTTTCCTGAATGTTGTAGAATTTTGCCCATCTGGAGATTATTTTTCACTGCCATATGAGAATCGCGCATGATATTCCAATACTGGCGGATAGCTATTCCCGGTTCATCGGCGCTTACAAAATAAGGGAAACAGAATGCATTATTTGAAGAAGCGTGTAAACACGCCGCAGAATTCAGAAAATCAATCTCGCCCAATGCAGCGTATACCGGCAAAAGATCTTTTTTGCTTTCATTTGCCAAAACATAGGTTGTTTTTATTCTTCCCAAATGGGACCAACACGATTCTTGGCCTTGAAATGTTGAACTATTTAATGATGTAAGCAATTCTTGGACCTTTATAGACCGTTCAAGATGCAATTTTCTAGCCAGTTCTTGTAATGCCGGATCTGCAGTTTTTTCGAGATTTTCTTGTATAGCTCTTGTGGCCTGAAAAAATTTATTGAGTTCAATGAGTTTTTTTTGCATGCATCTAATTGAAACCAATCGTGCCTTCATTTCTTCCAAAGGATTCGTATTCAATGCTGATCTTCCATGATACACTGCGCTGGCTCCATACCCTAAAAATTGTGCCAGTTTGCCGGGGGCTAAAAGAGATAACCTATAAAGCACTCCTTCAGGAGTAGTAAAAGGAGGCGCAACGGCTATTCCCATATGATCAAACATTTGCGCAACTTCTTGTATGCTATTAATTTCTCCTCGGTTCCACCTAAAAAAATTTTTGATGCCATTCATCATCAAGGAGACCGATTGTATCACATGAGGAGCAACTTCCTGAACAAGCACACAACTTTCACTTCTGTTCCAAGCATTTTGCAAGGAAGCAATCATCTCGCTTTTATGAGCGTATGGTATTTTTAGCTGGTCTTCTTTTAAGGCAAAATTAAAAAAATCATCTTCACCCGTAAGCTGCCAAAATGCCAAATAAGCATTTTCAGAATGTTTAGATCTTTCCAGTACTGTATTAATTTCATCAATTCTTTCGCGCAACCTTTTGATCGATTCTTGGCGTTTTTCTAAGTCTGCACAATTGGTTAAAGGATGTAATAATTGGGCACACAGTGTGACATGGCCTACTTCAGTTTTTGTTTTTATTTTTTCAACCAAGTTTTGAGTGGGACTATCATAATTACCTTTTAAAAGATTTAAATCATTCAACGTGCCAGCATCAAAAGAGCAATCCACATCGGGCCAATAACCTGATTTTTTTAGCAACGCGCAAACTTTTCTAAACGTGCTTGATCGAGAAGGATTTAGTTGGCCCTCAAGTTGTGAGGTCACAAATTGTTCCATCGATCCTATGGTATTATCTGCAGAATTCACCTCATCAGCTATCTCATCGGCACCTTTTAGAGAATCATCTTCGATAAAGAGTGGCAAACGCTCTCTTTTTACCACATCAAAAATAGTTTCTTTTTTTTCTATCGGAGCATCCATAGAATACCCGATAGTGCAGACCATCAGAGGCAAATAGAAAAACATCGAAAAATATGTGGTAATTTTTTT
>BTUB01000047.1:0-9679 GCA_045863215.1 Candidatus Babeliales bacterium
GTTTTCTCGAAAGAAAATTCCTTTTTTGGCTAATTCTTGCTTTTCTTGATCATCTTTTACGAGTTGTTGCTTGAGTGCAACAAATGGTTTTACGATGCCTTCTTGTTTAAAGTGCTTTCTAAATGCTTTCCAGGTAGTGGCCAAGTTCTTGGTTTCATTATATTTTGTGTTAAAAAAATCATCGAATTTTTCAAAATTCTTGTTGATAATGGTTTGTAAATAAGTAGTTGCCGGCATATATTGTAGTTTGGTTGCATCATTAATTGGTATTCGGTCATCTGCAAATTTAGTGAGTAGATCAGATGGTTTAATGTCATCACGTTTCATATCTGCTATCGCGTTAAATGATCCTTTCAAATAATAATATAATACTGGGCCATCATGATCAATTTGTTCAATTGCTTGAGCACATTCTGGAGTTACACTTACGGTAGTTTTAACTGAAGAGACTTGTTCTTGTTTTGATCCATCCATTGCAAGTACGGACAGCGAAAAAAGATTTAAAGATAAAATTGTGATTTTGTGTAGCATGGTTGCTCCTTATTTACCGCGCGCGAGTGCCGCGGCATAATTAAATTGATAAAAACAATCTTGCCATTGTTGATCTGTGGTATGGTATTCATTGTCATATACAAAATGATCTACCAAAAGATATCGTGCGCGGCATATTTCCTTCAAACGCTTTCTGTTTTTTGGATCTTTTATGGTAAGATATAGGAGTTCGAGAGCTCGATCAAAGGCTGCTCTGCTTGCAGCACAATCCCCGCGTTTTTTCCACTGAATCGTGCGTTCTATATCTGTGCCCACATTAGCAAGCTGCTCAAGTAATGACATTTTAGACCAGCGTTCTAGCGATAGATCTTGATGTAAAAAGTTCATGAAACTACTCGCTGTGAAACAATTTTTCTGATTATTTCTCGAATTTTTGGGTCTTCTACTGATCTACTGCGATTGCCTTGAGAGGGTCTGAGGTTAATCATGGAATCGAATTCAATCCAATCTACGTTGGGATATTTATGGGGATGAAAATTAATTCCCCACAAGTTTTCTTGTTCAGAGTCATTTTCCAATAAGAAAGCTTCTTGATCAACCTGCATCGGTGCATCAACAACCATAATTTCTTTTTCGATGTCGACTACCGCTTTTACCAAATTATCAAACATATTTTGTGACATGTGTTTGAGTTCTTCAAGTGATATTTCTTTTTCTACAAGTTTCATAATTGTTTTGGTTTTATAGTTTTGGAATTATATCTTTAATTTCTTGTGCAATAATCTTAGGTTTATCTATTGTATCATTTTTAAAGATGGCCAGATATTGATATTGCGGGGTAATCTCTATAGTATCTGCTTGCTCAAGTTTAAACTGACTAATAAAATCTTCTTTGAACTTTTGCAGCTTTGGCAAATATGCGGTTGAAATTCCTGCCTGAATCACATCTTGTATGGCTGTTTCAAGCGCATATTTAAGTGTAATGGTGGATACTACATCTACCAATGGCTCGTTTAGATTGTTCCGTAATTTATACATGGTGATAAAATGCTCAAAAGGCAAAAAAGGGCTTCTATGTTCGCTGGGTATGCCACAATTGTTGCGTTCTTGTACCCGTTTGAGAATTACACTCATGGGACAGTAAATGAGAATCATAGAAAAATGATCATCTTTAAAATAATCAAATACATGCTGATAGGCACTTGGGTATTCTAAAACGGTATCGATGAAAACTGTTTTCCCATGTGCCATGGCAGATTTTGCTTTGGAATAGAAAAAATCGCTGGCAGTAAATAACTGTTGGCGAACTTCTGTATCAAAGTAGTACTTACCTGTTTTATCAGCAAGATACTGATTAATGAAGTGCCATGGATCGGTATATGCGGTTTCTTTCCACCCCAGATTTTGAGCAGTCTGAATTACTTCATCATCATAATAGTCATCAACATGCAGGAATGCTGCATGCGGAACTATTTTTTCAAGTTCCTTAAGCACAGAAGATTTGCCCGAAGATGAAGTGCCATTGAGAAGGATAATAGAACCATTTTTTTTCATACAAAATCCAATCGCTTTTTAAGGCTGGTAATGCCAAGATACATGCATACTGTCGCAAAGGCTAAGATTGCCAATAAGCAGAGCCAAAAATTAAGAAATCCATCTTGGCCAAGTAATGCGACCCGTACTGCTTCAGTGATATAAATCATCGGGTTGCCCAAATTAATGAGCGCAAGCCACGGCAAGGTTTTATAAAGTGCCATCCACGAAAATTGGAATCCGCCCAATAACCACATAGGGAAAATAAAGCGTGACCATATATTACCCATTTTGGTCATATTAGTGATCATGCTAGATACCCACAGCACAAAGCACGCATAAAATATGCTCAAGATAATAATCGCAAGAAGCATTTTCGGATAATTAATTTGAGCAAGATCAAGTTGATTCCATAGGCACAATTTGCCAATCGGGATCATAAGTAGTGCCAAAAGGGTATAAATTATAAAGTAATACACCGCTTTGCTTACGATTGCCAGCCATGAAGGAATGGACAGAGTAAGATTAAAGCTAATCACTCGATCCCCTTCAAAATCAGTAACTAGATCAACGGTATTGGCATACAATTCAAACAGCCCCGCTGCGGCAATGAGACCGCCCAGTTGAAACACGCCAAAATCTGCCGCGAGTCCAAAATAAGGCAACACGTAGGCAGTAACAACTGTGCTTAGGATTACCCAGATAGATAAATCGATAAATTTATCAACAAACATCTGTTTAAAAATAATTAAGTCTGCTGCAATTAAATTTTTGCAGACGGTGAAATATGATACTTTTTGCATATTAATTCCTAATTCATTTTCATAAGGTTTAATTTCTATGCGTGTCTCGTAAAAAATTTCTCGACTCGCTTATGCACGCTCGAAACGAACGGACTCTCTAGTCCCGTTCTCCTCGACCGAGGCTTCGAAGAAGCCGAGTGGAGAGGTCTAAATACGTGGCGGCTAGCCACGAAGTATATTTATTTCCTTTTCATAGTGAGGAGAACGTAGTCGTCTTGAACTACTCTTTTTGTGAATTCATTAATTCAATAAACACATCTTCCAAATTCTTCTGTTTAAAATCGGCCATCAATTTATCAGGCGTATCGATCAGCTTAATGAGCCCTTTATCAAGAATCACCACGCGATCAGAAAGCTTTTCCGCTTCATCAAGATAGTGAGTGGTGAGCAAGACGGTGATGCCATCTTTTTTAAGATCCTTGATCATAGTCCATAGGGTTCGGCGAATATGTGGATCAAGCCCCACGGTGGGCTCATCCAAAATGATAAATTCCGGATTATGAATAAGACTTCTGGCAATCATAAAACGCTGTTTATAACCGCCGGATAATACTTCCGCTTTTTGCGATAAATAAGATTCCAGTCCAAATCGCTTGGCAAGGGTGATGATCCGCTCAGCAATCAGCTCATCTGCCAATCCGTAGCAGCGGCCGGCAAACATAAGATTTTGCTCAAGTGTGAGTTGCGGATGTAAATTAGGTTTTTGCGGACAATAGCCCAGGCGCGTGCGAAACGCGGGAAGATCTTGGTAAATTGATTGATTTTGATACAAAATATCGCCACTTGAAGCCGGATGGAGTGTGGCAATAATGGAAGATAAGGTAGATTTACCGGCGCCGTTTACGCCTAATAGTCCAACAATTTCTCCTTTATAGATATCGAGTGATACTCCCTTAAGTGCCTGAATAATAGATTTAGTATGGGTGGTATACGATTTGGTGATGTTTTGTATACGCAGCAAAACATTCGTCATAAAATGACTCCGAAAATAGCAAAAATAATAATTAACAAATAAGAAAATCTGCCTTGGCAGATTTCAATTTTTAAAAGTGAAAAGGGTACAACCGAGTTGAGTTATACCAAGTAATTGAGGGTTTCCATGAAACAGCACCTCGAGTTTGATTTTATTTAAGATAGATTAATTTTAGCCAGGGATCGATCAAAAATCAAGAGTGTTTTGGACCTAGGGTGTATTAACTTCTCTTTTTTGAGTGGCAGATAAATAAGGGATAATCAGTTTTTTCACAACATCGAGCAGATTTTAAATAAGAAGTCTTAATTAATTTCATTATTCATCATCATCGATATCAGAATGAGAAATAATCCTATCAATTCTTTGGCCTATTTTATAGGTTACATAGGAATCGGCTGCAATATCTGCGAGTTCAATTAAAGGATTTGCTGTAGGAACCACAAAAGTATGATCGGCTGCAACATGCGAGTGATATTGCTTAGGTTTTTCTGAATAGCTACGATCTGCTGTGGAATGCGAGCGATATTGTTTGGGTTTTTCTGACCGATTGGTGAATAGGTAAGGGTCTGCAGAATACTTGCAGGGCTGTTTTTTTCGATGGATGGAGGAGTATTTTCATAGTATTTTCGTGCGGCCCTCCAGAGAAGCAATCAGTTTGGATTAGTAACTTTTATTTACCTTACCAAAAGTAATCAATTGCATGTGCATAATGCGGTAGATAACAGTGTGTGTGCAGTCCTCACCATTGATACTAAAAGAAGCTTAGGCTGCCACATTAGCCCTGAAGATGATTATGTGTGCCAAGTACGTGATAATCAGCCGTGTGACATACAAGTGGTGGCAACTCCCGGAAGTAATGTGAGCCAAACTTTGAGATGTGATGATAAAGTGGAAGATATCGAATTGAATAGCTCAGGAAGCCGTTTGGCTGCCATGATCAAGCAATTGATTAGTATATGGAAGCCGCGAGATGGTAGTTGCCTGACAACTATACCTTATACAAAAGATGAAGGTATAGTATATGGAATTTTGCCGAAAATGATAATGTAATTTATGTGAAAGCAAAAAATATTGTCCGTGCATGGGATATCACTCATAAGAAACTGCTTTTTAAAAAAGAGATTACTTATGCAAGGAATCTGAAAGATGGTGTATACAGCGTTAAGATTCTGAATCCTGAAGAACACGCTGCATTAGTTTGGACCCGTTTGGGTGGGGAAAGATTGCACCGCTTATATTCCACGCTCGGTAAGCAATTGAGCCTTCAAGAATTAAGCGCGCTATTAGTGCTTGAGTATGAGAATCAACATAAACTGCCCTTTAGTCCTGCAGCGCTCGAAATTGCTCAGAATTCTGAAAATAATCTGCTAAAAAAGATTTATGATACGCGCTATAATTCAGTTGCTGCACAAGATGAATTGGAATGCGCAGCAACTGAATGTAATAAACGTGCTATTGAGTTACATTTAAAAATGTAATTAAAAATGTAATTTTTTGCGATTCCATTGCAGTAAAATATGCGTGTGCTCGCGGGTGATTCCGATTTTGCAAAAATTGATTATAAATATCCAGTGTCAAATAGCATTCAAATACATATTTAAGGCTTTTAAAATCAAGTTGTGCCAAGGGATTTTTTTCCGGATGTGCGTTGTTGCTGGCCCACGATCGTAGATTTAATAATTGCTGATCAGAAAGTTCTACATGCAAATCTTGGCGAAGTAAGAAAATATGTTTGTAATTCTCACGCAGCCACATCATATTAGTCACTGAATCAATTAAGGTTTTTACCTGCGTGGCCGGAATCTCATAAATTACCGATGGCCAATCAGTGGGATTGCTGAGCATAAGGCGTGCCAATACCGGCAAGTAGCCTTTTTTTGCCGCAACCATGGTAGCAGATTCCTTTTTTGAATTTAATGTGGCCAATAATATCGTGGGATCGCCTGCTTTTAAGAGTAAATCTGCTTTAAAAGCATGGCGCCGTGCAATCTCATGCTCTTTATTGGGCATAAGAGATTTTATGACCCTCTGATCATCATTTTCAGGATCACTATAAAAAGGATAGGAAACTTCATGCAACGGCGTATTTCCATTGGGTAACTTCTCTATCAGATCGATATTCTTTGCATAGTTTAGAAATGCTGCGAGTGTGTCTGTTGGGTAATAGCGCGCCAATTGATGCAGTGAGGGTGCTGGTTTTTCCATGGCCCATACTAACGATGGGATTGCCAGTAGAAAATATAGCAAGTTAAGCACAAATTTTTCCAGGCCGCTCGTAGTGAGTAGCCGAATGAAATAAGGCGTATCGAATCTATGCGGCCTTTCAAGTAATGAATGAATTAAGTTATCCGCATGGTTCGATACAATTGCTTCGCAATCACTCACCACGAGCGGATATCGGAGAATTTTTTTAAATCGAATTCGCATTGAATTATAAGAAAATTGATTTTTCATAAGATGCTTTCACTTAAATTAGGTTGTTAAATTTTTTTCATTTTAACTTTTGTTTTTAGTAAAGCCATAATTGGCTCCAATTTTTCCGAGTAGCATAATTGCCGCAATTCAAATTCATCTTTACTTTTTTGTGTTACAAACCGCCCGTCTGGGCTCAGGTATTTAATGATATTATAGTTAAATAAAACTCTGTTTAATTCGATGTTGCAAGGAATTAATTTTCCAGTGGCAAGGTTAAGAAAATAGCGTATCGTTTTATGTGTACGTAACCCCACTAACTGAGAATCTGGTGTATAGCAAATGTCTTTAATATCAACAGGGCAGTCTATGTGATTTGTCTTGGTTCCTTGGCTAATCACGATATGCGTATGATCTTTTTTCCCCTCAAGTTTGATAGTGCCGTTGCCTTCAATATTCGAAAAGGTTGCAAGGGAATCAAAATCTTTATTGAAATAATGTTTTAATTCTTGAACTTTTTGCTTAGTTGCTATTGAATAATGTGTTTCATCTGTAGAGTCATGGCACATTAAAAAATGATTGCAGTGGCTAATGGCCATACCATAAAAGAATCCCGTAAGCGGTATTTTTGAAATCATTTGAAACAAACGATTATAGATGCAGGCATAAGGTTTAGTTATTCGGTGTTCTCCTGCAGGAATTCCAAATGCGAAGTATTCCAACGCATCTGTTTCATACGTTTGGCGCGTATCCTCATTTTCTTTAAAAGCGAGTAAATTGCCATCTTGGCTAAAGCAATAAAGGCAACCGATTACTTTTTTTACCAAAGTTAGATATTGAGTGTCATAAAAAGAAGTAGAATCATTGTTGCAAGCAGAGAGCCACTGATTTTGTGGATCTTGTGGCTCGCGATGATGAGAAGAGGTAGCTTCGCCTAAAGGAGTCATCGGGTTTCCGGTTGCGGTTGGATATACGTGTAATGGCTGCTCGCTTTGCTTGTGCAATAAATACTCATCATTAGGACTAAAATAAAGTTTGTTCAAGACTCTTGAAGATAAGCTATATAATTTCTTACCGGTGCAGCCATCCCAGATTTTGTAAAGATAGATGCTTTCCCTAATATCTTCTTGCGGTGTAAAGAATTCTGCATAGATATATCTGCCCGTTGAGCTCCATTTATATTTAAAACGTTTATTTTGAAATGAACAAGGATCATTATCACAGGTGATGCTTTCTTTAAGTGTAATTATACGGCCGGTTGCACAATCATAAACCTTTAAGGGCTTGTCTTCAAAATCAAGCAAAACTTTTGATCCGTCAGCATTTATTTTGCCCCGTGTTGGTAACTGCGCAATTAATTTACTTTCCTGAGTTTCTTCTAATTTTTTCCACAGTGGTTGTGCGAGCTCCAAAGGTAAGTGTGCTAATGATGCTTCATTAATACGGGGATCAGTTTGTGCTAAGTCTGCTATTTTATTGATGCATAGTGCACGCAATGCAGGAACTTTTGGTTCTTCTGATGCCAAAAGTACATCTGGTTTATCCATGCTCAATGCAATAGAGGGCACGATAAATGCACCTATCAAAAAAATTTTTTTCATAATTTTTGCTCGTTTATAATTAAGGAATGATAGATGATATAGTGTAGCAAAAAAGAATAATAAAGATTATATTTAACTGATTTGTTTAGCAAATAAATGAGGCAGTACAATGAAAGCTATTTTGTATCTAATGATCAGTTTTTCATCAGTATTAGAATACGCCTGGGAAATTTCGGAATTGGTTAATATCAAGCAGATAGATTCAACGATTATTACAGATATAAAATACGCCACAAAAGATAATTTTACCGGCCAGATTATTTATTCATCGTCGGTTTGCCTGGTGCACAAAAATACGGCCCACGCATTGCAAGCGGTGCAAAATGAATTGCGTTCGCTGAAGTTGGGGCTCAAAATCTGGGATGGCTATCGGAGTCTGGCTGCGCAGCAGAAATTGTGGGATGTCTGTGCGCTTCAATATCCGGATGAAAAAGAACGGGAAAAATATGTGGTTAATCCAAAAGATGGAGGGCGGCATACGCGTGGAACTGCTGTTGATGTAACGCTTGTGGACGCAAAAGGCAATGAGCTTCTCATGCCCACCGGCTTTGATGATTTTAGTCCTCGAGCATGGACCGCAGATACTTCATGTTGTGCTGAGGCTCAAAAGAATAGAAAGCTATTGCATGATATTATGCGCAAGCATGGATTTGAGCCAATCAAAACCGAATGGTGGCACTTTGATTTAAAAGGCTGGCAACAATATTTGCCTATAAAAACTGATATGAATGCGGCTTAATTTAAGGTAGAGAATTAAATATTAACCTGCTTGTAGTGAGTGATAGCGAAGCTATTTGTTTTGAACCATGCGGATTAATATATGTCAAATTTTTTTTATTCTCCTGAAAATCTTAAATAGTATTTTGGGTCAATAGGAACTTGAGTAACTGCTTTTTCTAAAACATCTAGGGTAGTTTTTAAATTAGTAGTAGTTTTGAGAATTGCTATCTTTTTTTTAATTTGTGGAATTTGGAGGTGATTGAATATATTTTCACCCACAAAGTCTAAAAAAGCGAGACAGTCGAGATTATACTTTTCAGCTTCTTTATTTAATTCTATAATATCGCGCATTTCTAATATGCCTAACTCAGATATCAGATTATAATTTTTATCCGTTATATATGTAAATTGACATTTTTTATCCTGGAAATGATGTTTTAATCATAGTTTTAGTCTTATCTAAACAAACTTGTATTACACTCGTGGGTTTTCCATTTTGGGAGTGTCCGATAATTTTTCCACAATCGTACGATATTGCGGTCTTTCTTTTCGGTGCTATCATACCTAAAATATCGATTCTTTCAAAAACTCAACAGAGCCTAGGACAGCCCCTAAAATTTTGGTTAACTTCTTTTTTAAGCAATGCAATTTGGGATGCTTTTGAATGAGTATACAAGCGGGTTGGTCTTAAATGCGCTGACGATCTATGCGAAGCAGATCTGTTTATTAGTACTCCTCGACGTGCATGCATTGCGGACAGAATGCAAGGAAATAATAATAGGATGAATGCTACGCTGGTAATAATTTTGCATTCTGTTGTATTCATGAGGTTGCTCTTGATGGATTAAAGTTTTTTATCAGATATATTATTTACTCAAATGGGAATCAGTGTGCAATGCGCCAAAGAAATTGTTTTAAAAATGAAAACTAATAAAACGATTGAAAGTTTTTCATTTACATAAAAAATGCTAAAGGATTTACTTGTTTGCCATGGCTGTATACTTCAAAATGCAGATGTGATGCATCTCTTCCTTTTTTCTTGCGCACAGCACCGGTTGCGCCAACTTTACCAATCAATTGTCCTTGCTCTACTTTTTGTCCCACTTGCACATGCATTTTATCCATGTGAGCATATCGCGTTTTAT
>BTUB01000048.1:0-9340 GCA_045863215.1 Candidatus Babeliales bacterium
ATCTTGATCCATTACCTATACGATGTTACATTAGTTTATCATCTAACTATTTACTCATCATATCTTTCTCAAGTAGTGCATCATAGGTGGAGTGTGTGGTGTGTCAAAAAATTATAACGTTACGATTTGTGAAAGAATATCCGTGGTAAGAGATATTTGGGTCGAATTTTTAAAGATAGTAAAAGAAGAAGCGGGAAGCCGTGTTGTTGAGACCTGGTTCAAAGCGGTGTGCTTACATCGTTGGGATCCTCATGAAAAAATAGTGCATTTGCAAGCTCCCAATGCTTTTGTGCAAGATTGGATCAAATCCAATTATATCTCCTTAATCGAACTTCATTTAAAACGATTATTGAGTGTGGATCAGTTGCGGATAATTTTTGTAGGGCCTAATCCAACTATTACACCAGAAGTAAATTCCCCAGAATCATTATCTATTGCCCCTATAACCACAACCGATTCTGAGCCAAAAATTGTACCAGCAGCATTATCACACAAAAAGAAAATTAATGGGTATCGCTCCTACTCTTTTGAAAGTTTTGTGGTGGGACCCAATAATTCATTAGCCTATGCGGCAGCCCACGCAGTTGCAGAGAAGCCTGGCCTTATTTACAACCCGCTTTTTATTTATGGTGGATCTGGGTTGGGTAAAACTCATTTATTACATGCAATTGGTAACCATTTACGTATGCAAGATAAAAAAGCCTTAGTTCTTTATCAAACAGCCGATCGTTTTGTGAATGAATTTATTCACGCAATTCGTTTCGATAAGGTGCATCAATTTCAATCCAAATATAAATCGGTTGATGTTCTTTTGATTGATGATATTCAATTTATTTCTAATAAAGAGCAAACCCAAGAAGCATTTTTCCATATTTTTAACACCTTGCATGATGCAGAAAAGCAGATTGTATTTTCCAGTGATGCCTTTCCGCACGATATTTCCGGAATTGCGGATCGGCTTAAGTATCGCTTATCGTGGGGACTCGTGGTGGATATGCATGTGCCAACACTTGAGACCAAAATTGCCATACTTAAAAAGAAAGCTGAACTTAATGGAGAAATGTTAACTGATGATGTGGCACATTTTATTGCAACCCGCGTGGTTTCGAACGTGCGCGAATTAGAAGGTTCTTTAATTCGCGTCATGGCCTTTGCGGCTCTTACTAAGCAGCCTATTACTATGGAATTAGTGCAAAAAGTGCTTATTCGCACATCTGAATCGGTACAAACACAAGTAGGGCTTGAAAGAATTGTAAAATGTGTGAACAAATATTATCCGTATGATCTTAATGAATTGCGTTCTAAAAATAGAAGTAAAGAAGTGGCCACCGCTCGTCAAATTACCATGTTTTTAATGAAAAAGGTGACTGATAAATCGTTGCGTGATATTGGAATATTTTTAGGAGGTAGGGATCATTCTACGGTTATGCATGCACTGGATAGGGTGCAATCGCAAGCGCAAGAAAATGTGGAATTTAGCAATCAACTGAAAAAAATTGAAGAAGATATTCTAAAATCAGTATAAATTACTTAATCCTCACGTTAATATTTTTATCTGGAAGATTCTTAATAGTTGGCAAAAGAGAAATGGTAAAAATACCTTTCTTATTTTTTGTTTTAAAAATATAGTATTGCCAACCTTGTTGTGATCTCGATTCAAAACGTATTGTATTGCTTATCATATCCATTCCGTTATTGTTGTAAGCGTGTAAAAAGTAATTACCAGAAATAGTAGGTTCTTGAGATGAATTACATTTTGTAGAAATATAGTTTGTTGCTGCTTGTGCAATGCAAAAAAATGTATTAGTTCCACAAAAAATTTCATCATATTTAAGATCAATATTATGGCTATAAATTACTTGATTATTTAAAATGAATTGTGGAGGTTTGGGTGTTTCAAGAGTAAACGTTTTGGTATTTATTAAAAGTACTATTAAAATTATACTTTTATATATCGATGGAGATTGCATATATATTATCACTTTTAGTTGTTTGGTACTCCAAGAGATTCATTTCAGGTTTGAACTTCGAAGGGTTTCTTCTTCTACTTTTTGTTTGCATAAAAGCATTTTGCCAACATTTACCGGCCAAATGCAAATACCAATTAGTATACGTATCAAAGGTAACTTTTTCATGTAATCCCACTGCGGAAGGAAAATGCTCAGTATCTACAATAATAAATTTCCCTGTTCCTTTTTCATACATAAAATTTTTCATATGGGGGTCAATCCATAAATTTAAATAATTGCAAATTTGCAGTGCCAGCTGTTTATCCTGTTCATCCAGAAGAGAAAGATTTCTTTCTGCTTCGATTGCATCAGCAATAATGCAATAGGTGCTCGGGAATTGTATTTTTTGATTTGTTTTATTACCTATATTGATACCTTCAATTTCTATCCAACGAGTTCCTTTTGGTATCCAATGCCATTTGCGAGGGATGTCAACCCGATCGGCCCATGGTGATTGAGCCAAACGTTCTTTTATGATTTCTCTATTTTTGATGCGAGTAAAGCCAGTTAAATGTCGATTTACTCCGCCCCCCATGAAAAAGAAAAAGATCGGTTCCATTCCTTTATCAAAGGGACTTACAAAACTATCGGGAGTTTCTACAAATAACTTTACTACAAAAGGATAATCTCTAAATTTTACAATTAAAAGGCCGCGACCCTTTTTAAAATTATAATCTTTTGATTGCAATACTATAAAATGGGTAAAAGATCTTTTGCCATCACTAATTTCTGCCAAAAGATTTTCTATCAATTGTTGCAAAATAAGCGGATGAATATATCGGTCAGGCTCGTAGCGAGAAGCAATAGGATAAGAAGGCAGCATATGTTGTTCAAAATATTCTTTATCAAAAAGTTGGAAAAGCGGATATTCTTCTAAATGATACTTTTTAAGCGTGTGTATCGTGATCCCATCCGCCCATTTTGCATGTATTATTGGCATTTTTGGATCGATGGGTCGATAGATGGATCGCGGAGTAGAGAGGATGCTCCATAAAAGAAGTAAGACTATTACTAATTTCTTTTTCATATAGTGCCAAAATACTAATCTATAATATTACTACTTGCAGCAGTCTATACTGAGTTGGGCCAATGCGTCAAACAGAGTTTAATTTTACTCCACTGATACCACAAATTCTTGAATATAAGGGTTATTTTTCCGATAAGGGGCAGTATATGTTGCTCTTACAAGAGCCATTCCTGTTCTTTTTGGTTGAATGTTCCAGCTGAATACCTGAAATTTATCTTTAGTCTTATTATTTTTACCAGAATGAATAAGAAGGTCATTAATTTCTATACAGTTATTTTGATCATTACGAATTTCAAATTTCCATTCAGCGGATTTTTTAAAAAATTTTTCAGGAATAGAACGTGCTATGATTCGTTCAGGATGATCATCGGGATTATGAAGATGCAGGGTAATTGATTGAGGTTTGTTTATTCCTTGGTCAAGAAATTCAGCATCTACCTCATCTTTCAGTTTGATATGTTGTTCTGCTTTTTTAAAGCAATAAAATAATGAAAAAGAGTAATGGAAGGATAAGAGCATCAAGAGAGAAAGTATATATTTCATATGTTCTCCTCAAAAATTACTTTTACGCTATTCCGATTTTGAGAATTCCGCAACTTTTATTTGGAAACCAAAGTAAATGATTTATTTTTTTTACGATGTTGATGTCGGTCTCCAAAGAGAGTATGGTCAATAATAGAAAAGGAATAGTGAAGCAATTCCAAAATAAGGATAAAACTATGGAGCGTCCTGACATATTAAAAAAACATGAGATATTGCATCGTTTAAGTAGTTTGCCAGCACATTTATTAAGTCTGCACGGTAATGAAAATGTAAGCGAATTTGTATTGCATGAACTGTGTGATGCAGGGTGTTTTAATATTACCAAAGCAGCATATGTTGTTGATAACCCCGATTTTGATTGCATTAAAGGAATTGCCGGATTTGCGGCTACTGAATCCTATAATGCCAAAAGAATTTGGGATGATCCGGCATCATTTTCAGAACACATGAGAAAGTCTGCTTTTAATACTAAGGTGCGTGATTTTATTAAGCCCAGTATGCGTCGCACTGCACAATCAGATGAAAATACGAGCAAAATAGTGGCCGAATTTGTAGGGATCACTAAGCCCGCTTATTGTTCCTGGAACATGAAGCATGATAATCATGGTATTTTAATTTATGAGACCCAGATTTCTTGCCCACTTGATAATGAGATGTTGAGAAATGGCGCTTGTTTTTTAGGGTTTTGCCCAATTAATTAATCCTTCGATGCATACTTCGGTATTCCTCTCAACCTTCGCTTACACTTGTTCATGCTGAGCATGACGAAGCATGCAGCTACGGCGAGCAGGCAGGATGAATAGGAAGATTTATTAGTTTAGTAAGACTTCTAAAGCCGGTAATTTTTGATTACTCAAATACGCGAGTAGTGATCCACCACCGGTGGAAAGATGGAGGCTTTTTTCAAAGCCCAATTTTCGTGCTGCTGCCGTGGAATCGCCGCCACCCACCAATGCAAAATCACATTCTTGCATTGCAGTAAAAAGTGCATGAACTCCTGCCAATGATTCGGGATTATCAAGCGTGCCCATGAGCCCATTATAAAAAGTGGTGTTAGATTTTCTAATAAGTGCCGCGTATTTTTTTTGCGTTTCTGGGCCAATGCAAATGGCAAAATCTTGAGGGATAAGTTCTGAACTTTTTTTTATTACAAAAGGGCCTTCAGTTAAACTTTTGCCCACCAAATAATCTTCAGGAAATTCAATGGTAATTCGCTCTTTGATTGCAGTGGTTCTAATAAATTCAAGTTCTGAACTTTTTTGGATCAAGGCGCGATCCACGCCGGGGCACAAGAGTAAATAATTTATTTTAGTAAGTAATGTTTTTATTAGAGGTATTTTATCTTCAGCTTTGCCCCCACCCAGGATGAGACAAAATGGATGCTTAGGTGCTACGAGTTTTTCAGCATCATTGAGTTCTTTTTGAATCAACAAGCCAAATGTTTTATGATTAGGTTCAAAAAGCGAGGGAAGCGCAAAGACTGAGCAATCTTTGCGCTGCAATGTGCCAAATGCATCATTCACATAATAATGAGCAAGTTTTTTTAATTCTTGAGCGAATGCAGCATCGCCCTTTTTTTCTCCCGGATAGAATCTGAGGTTTTCCAAAAGGAGTATGGTTTGAGGATCTTTTTTGCTTTCTTGATATGCATGCTCCAAGGTTGAGCAAAAGATAATTGAAAATCCCTGGTGCACAAACCAGGGTAAGAGATAACGTGTTGAAAGCTCTGGTTGTGGCTGATCGGGATTGCCCAAATGAGTTGCCAGGATTATTTTTGCTTTTTTTTCTAAAAGCAGATTGAGTGTGGGAATCAGTTCATGCAGTTTAAAATCATCTTCGATTTGTCCGTGTAATAAAGGCACATTAAGATCCGCGCGTAAAAAAACTCTTTTTTCTTCAAGGTGCCAAGAAGGGAGTGTGCTGTGATATACCATGCTTATCCTTCAAATCGAAGCACGTTCGCGGGCTTCATGGTTTTGATAGCGCGTGCGGGTAGCCAAGTGGCAATGAGCGCCATCAAGAGTACGAGTAAGAATATTGCTAAAAAAATATTCCATTCCATAGCGATAGGCAGGTGAGAAACATAATAGGTGTCGGGTAACGTGATAAAAGGATAAGTTTGTATGAGCCAGCCAATAAAAAAAGCAGCAAGTAATCCCGCTGCGGCTGCGATTGCGGCAAGCCCGCTTCCCATAATCATAAAAAGGGTGATAATATCGGCAGTTGCCATGCCCATCGATTGCAAGATGGCAATATCAGGCCGTTTTTGGATAATCTGCATAAAAATAAGTGAAACAATACTCATGCAGGCAACCAGCGCAATAAGCGCGAGGATAAAAAACATGGCATATTTTTCAAGTTTTAGCGCTGCAACCAATGCAGGATATAATTCTTTCCATGAAAATACCTCAAGCTTAAACCGTTGTTTAAGATTTTTTATTGTTTGTGCTTCATCTGCTTCGGGTGCCAATTGGATATTGTATTGGCTTATTCCGGTAGTTCCAAACATGGTTTTTACCAGATCCAAGGAACCCAGAATTAAACCGGAATCAAACTCTTCAATACCGGTGGTAAATATTCCTGATACACGTGCTTGATGTGTATCGAGCGTGATTTTTCGGTTCTTAATTTTTTCTGAGCCAATATATAAAAGATCAACAGAATCTCCGGGAATAATATTAAGTAGTTCCGCAAGTTTGCTACCGATGATGATAGCATTATTAGATACTAAAGAACTCAAAGAAGCCGAAAGACCTTCATAGCCGGTAATTTTTTGGGCGATTGCACTGGTACTTGCTTCTAATTGGCTATTAATACCTTTGATTATCACTGCATTAGAGATATCATCCGATTCTGGGTTTTGGATGATTACCTGTTTATAAATCCCAGGGCTAAATGCTGCTACCTCAGGAATTTCTTTAAGAGCCGCTTCTATGGCAGGGCCATTTAACTCTTTGCCGGCCCCGCGCATAATAATTTGGGAATGAATGCCTTGCAGTTTTTGATGGGTAACTTTTTCAAATCCATTCATCACACTTGCTACAAGTGCAAGAGCCAGAGTACCAATAAAAATACCGCAAAAGCAAATGAGAATCATAAGTGAAATATTTTTTTCAAAACGCGCACCGAGCAAATAGCGCCACCCCAATAACCAGGATAGGTTCATACAAATCCTTTAATTATTTTACAGATGTTACCATAGCGTAACTCTTTAAATGAAAGCTAGTTTTAATGTTAATATTATCATAAATAATGAATTATGATTATTAAAAGGAATTTATATGTTAAAGATTGCCATAGGAACTGATCATCGCGGCTTTGAGCACAAAAATGTAATCCAATCAGGTGTAAACCTCGAGCAAAAACATATTGAATGGATCGATGTGGGATGTTATTCATCTGAACGCACCGATTATCCACATTTTGCTTTTGACGTGGTGCAACTCATGAAACAAAAAAAAGCAGATCTGGGAATTTTATTATGTGGCACTGGGATTGGTATGGCAATTGCTGCTAATCGCTTTGAGGGCATGCGCGCGGGAGTGGTATGGAATGAAGAAACTGCACAACGAGCAAAAGAAGAGGATAATGTAAATATTTTAACGTTGGCAGCAGATTATGTAACTCCTGAGCACGCAATCAAGATAGTAATCATTTGGCTCAATGCACAATTTAAAGGTGGCAGGTATCAGCAGCGGCTTGAAATGATTGATAAATGGAATGGGTTATAAATTTAATCTTGAGATTTTAAAACAGTATTTTCTAAAATAAATAAGTCGATCGGATTTTTTTAGTGGAGATATTGAAGATGAAAAGCGCGAGTTTATTAATGGCAATGAGTTTTGTTGCTATTTTGAGTATGGAGAATCCGCCCCAATTGCCACAACGTGGGCAAAAGCGGCCAGTTTCACCAGGTAAGCAACCTGCTCCTAAATTGACTGCGGTTGATGGCGAAAGCAAAACTGCATTTTAATTGTTGCCAGATGAAATGAAAGTACAAATTTTAAAATTTTTAATAACTGCTCAGGGAAATACTCCCAAAGAAAGACTTGATAGTGCGACTCAAAATATTCGATCTTTTTTTAATATCAATAAACAATTTAAGCATTTGGCTAGCGATAGCAGAATTATGGGTTTTTTAATCTTGAGTTTAATAGAAAAATATGGCATAGATGCTCTCACAACAACAATTGCATTAAATATCCCATCAGCATATGAGTGGCTCCTAAGTAACTGGGATAATTTTACTCAAGAAGATATTCACCGAAATTTAGATAGAGCCATTCAAAAAAGGCAATACAATATAGTTGAATTTTTATTAGAATCAAGCAGTAAAGAAAATTTAAAGCCATTTGCAAAAGGCTCACATGTCAAAAGAGCTCAGATTACCTTTTTCTTTCCAGGTGTAGCAACTGCTCAAGAAGTACTTTCTATGATTGATGCTGCTAATAATGTTAAATCAGAAAAATATAAATTTATGATCAAAGAGGTGGCAAAACCAAGTAAAGGAGTGAAACTTGCAATTATCTTTGATCCGGAAAAGATCATGATTAAGCATGATAGTTTTGATGCAATAACACGTGCCAAGGGAGTAGAATTTCATATTTATAATAAACAACTTTTGCAGGAGTTGCAGAATAAAGGAACTAATGTATTGCGCACTACCTATGCAACCAAGCCATTTATTATCATTGATGCAGGGCATGGCGGCAGTGATATTGGAACAAAAGGAATTGGGGGACTCGCAGAAAAAAATATAACTCTTGAATTAAGTAAAAAGTTAGAAGCGGAATTAACCAATCGCGGTTATCAAGTGTGTATGACCCGTACTAATGATTCCTTTGTATCGCTTGACCAAAGAACCCGAATTGCTAATGCTAAAGATAATGCTCTATTTATTTCTTTACATGGAAATAATGCAAGCAACGCAAGTGTGCGTGGATTAGAAACATTTTGTCTTGATTCCAAATTGTTTAAATCAGTAAATAATGAACTCGCAACAGCAATAGATGTAATTATTCAATCTGCTGATGAACAAAAAAATAAAGCGAGTAAAAAATTAGCTGAACTGGTTCATCGAGAAATTTTGGCAGAATTTAAAGCAGAAAAAATCCCATTGCCGGATAGAAAAGTAAAATATGCAGCTTCGCAAGTACTTATGGGAACAAAATGCCCAAGCATTCTTATTGAAGTAGATTTTATTTCACACCCGGAAGTTGAAAAAAATTTGCAAACTTCAAAGTGCCAAAATTTGTATGTAAATGGTATTTGCAAAGGTTTAGAAAAATACGGTGCATAAATAATTTTAGAGCTTCGGTTTACAGTTAGGTAATTTTTGAGATGCACATTTTGATTAATCTCTGATATTCATCCTGAGCTTGTCGAAGGATGTACCTTATTTGTTTGAAAGTCTAATAATTTCATTCCAATCGTTACGAATAAGAGCTTCTTTCTTTTTTCGTGACCAACCTTTTATTTGTTGTTCTGCTGAATATGCCTCATTTTCATCAGCAAAACTTTGATAGAAGACTATTTCAACAGGTAAATGTAAAGCAGTGTATGTACAGCCCTGTCTATTTTTATGTTCAGACAATCTTCTTTCTAATCGCTGGTCCTGCCGACATATAATGATTGATCAGCGCAACGCAATATGTATATAAAATAATTTTTCATAAAAATATACTCGGAATATCCTTCGACAGGCTCAGGATGAATAAATTAACTATGTGGATTATAATAGCTTATATAATTAATCTAAACA
>BTUB01000049.1:0-9242 GCA_045863215.1 Candidatus Babeliales bacterium
GATAAATTCACTCAGTGAAGAAACAACTTTTAGCAAAAAAGATGTTTCGCGTGTTTTAGATTCATTTGTAAGAATTGTTGAGCGTACTTTAAAACGCGGTGAAAAAGTATCTATTACTGGATTCGGCAGCTTTTGGTTGTCGCGTCGCCCGGCTCGTAAAGGTATCAATCCTGCGACTAAGCAACGTATTGATTTACCTTCAGTAAACGTTCCACGTTTCAAAGCCGGTAAGAATTTAAGAGAAGTTGTTAGATCAATTAAGCTTGGTTAATTGATAACTTTTCTAATAAGCTTTTACTCAGTAAGGTCGCCTTTGGCGGCCTTATTTTTTTGTCTTTTCAAAAAGCCATAAATTCAGTATTATTAAGAAAATCTCTATTAAGAATGGCCATATTTAATAACTTAGTGGATCACTTCGGAGCTATCATGATCGATTTGGGTTTGTTGCGCGAACAGCCAGAGCAAGTAATAGGACTTATCAAAAGAAAAGATCCTTCTTATGATGCGCAACGCTTATATAATTGGGATGTGAAATTACGTGCCCTGCGTCAAGAAGTGGAAGAGCTACGGCGCAAAAAGAATGAATTGGCTAGCCAAGCAAAATCGGGGGTTACTGAAGAGCTACGTGCCCAATCGATCCAGATCGGAAAAGAGCTCAAATCTAAAGAGTCTGAGCTTGAACAGCTTGAAGCAGACTTTAAAATTCTTTATCTTTCATGCCCGAATATTCCGGAGGATTCTATTCCTCTTGGTGGCAAAGAAGCTAATAAGGAGATCAAAGCCTGGGGCAAAAAAAAAGAATTCAATTTCCCGGTTAAAAATCATGTTGAATTAGGTACGGCATTAGGTTGGCTCGATTTTGATGCTGCAACTCGAATGACTGCAAGTAACTTTGCGTTTTATAAAGGTGATGCAGTTCGATTAATGTATTCACTTACTATGATGATGCTCAAAAATAATATTAAGCATGGATTTGAACCCATATTGCCTCCTTATTTGGTGAATGAACAATCGCTTACGGTTGCAAGTAATTTTCCAAAATTTAAAGATCAAGTATATGCAGTTACTGAGGATAAACTATATCTCACGCCGACGGCTGAAGTTAACTTAGGCAATATCTATCGAGATAAAATTTTAGCTGCTACTGAATTACCAATAAGGATGACTGCATGGACTCCTTGCTTTCGTCGAGAAGCAGGCAGTTATGGCGCTACTGAACGCGGTTTGATTCGTATCCATCAATTTGAAAAAGTTGAGCTGTTTACTATTTGTGAACCTGAGCATGCTCATGGCGAGCAAGAAAGAATGCTTGCAGCGGCAGAAGAAATTTTGCAAAAATTGGGACTTCATTATAGAGTGAGCCTTTTGGCTGCCCAAGATTGTTCATTTGCATCAGCAAAAACATATGATATTGAAGTTTGGTTGCCGGGTCAAGGGTGCTATTATGAAGTTTCATCTATTAGTAACTGTACTGATTTCCAAGCACGTCGGGGATTAATTCGATTTAAAAGAACTCCAGACGGTAAAAGTGAATTAGCATATACCCTTAACGGTTCATCATTAGCATTATCACGTCTCATGGTAGCAATCATGGAAGTATATCAAAATGCTGATGGTTCAATTACGATTCCGGAAATTCTTAGAAAAGAAGCGCTTTTTGTATGATACATGATGTGCAACACCAAATTCGAGCCATTCAGCTTTACACCAAGCGATTAATGCAAGCAAATCTGTTTGGGCGCAGCAAATCGATGCAGAAGGGTGATAGTCTTGAATTTGATCAAATTCGGGATTATCAGCTTGGTGATGATGTGCGCTCTCTTGATTGGAAAAGTTCCGCACGTATTAATAAACTTTTGGTAAAACAATTTTATGAGGAAAAACATTGCACCATTTTGATTGCGCTTGATATTTCAGCATCAACCTTTTTTGGTTCGGAACATAATTTAAAGATTGCAAGCGCGCGCCAGATTGCAGCACTTTTATCCTATGCAGCTTTTTTAAGTAAAAATGAAGTGGGATTATTATTATTTTCAGAAGATAAAGAATGGTATATTCCACCCCGTATGGGTAAGGATCATATCTATTCAATTTTGCAAAAAATATTTTCTTTTGAGCCTCAAAAAAAGCAAACCAATTTAGCAGTAGTGCTTGATTCTATTACTCGGTTACGTAAAAAAAACATGATGCTTTTTATTATTTCAGATTTTATTGATACTGAATTTGAAAAACAGCTTGCTCTTGTTGCGCAACAGCATGATACGATAGCTATACGGATCGCTGATCCTATTGAATACAAATTCGATGTGCCGGGATTAATTACGGTGCAAGATTGTGAAACTAATCAAGAAATTATCATTAAAGCAGGCCCGCAACTTGCAGATTTTTTAAAAGAAAGAATGGCGCATCAAAAAAAAATATGTATAAAAAATCGCGTTGACGTGCTTGATATTATTCTTCAAAAGCCAGCTATTGATCAGTTAATTCATTTCTTTCAGCTTCGTAAAAGGTAAAGGATATATGAAAGAATTAGAATTGTATGATATTTATGGCACCTGGCACGTGCCTTTTTGGCAAAGGCCCATTTTTATATATAGTTTGATTGGTCTTGTGAGTTTACTCATTGTTTTAAGTATCTGGTTATTGTATAAAAAATATAAAAAAGTATCTGCAATATCCATTGCACAGCAGGTTTTGCAAAAGTTGGAAGCGGTTAAAGTGAGTGCCATTAATACTAAAGAAGATGCGCAAAAAGCGTATAGCATTATAACTGATTCGCTCAAGACTTATTTTCAATATTATTATAATAAACCATTTAAAACATTTAGTGATTTTCAGATGCAATCAATGCTTGCATCGATTTCCGATTTTCCTCTTGAGTGGCATGAACCTCTTAAAAAAGTTCTAGAAAATAGTGTGCAAGTGAAATTTGCTCGTGAATTTGCACTACAGCAACAAGTGAGAGATCACGCGAATTTAAGCATTAATATTATTAATCAATTAGAAAAAGCACGAACATCTTCATGAATTATGACTACTCGATAATCACTAAATCGCTGTATATTCATTGGCCTTTTTGCCCCTACAAATGCCATTTTTGCCCTTTTGTAGCAATTGCAGGGCAAGATAAATTTATGCAGCAATATCATGACGCGCTTAAAAAAGAAATTATTTCTTATTCAAAGTCTGTTTCTCAAAAGCAAGCATTAGATACTATTTTCATAGGTGGAGGCACACCAAGCACGTGGCCCGATGATATGCTACTTGACATGTCTGATACACTAAAAGATGTGTTCATTTTAAATGAGAAAACCGAAATTTCGATTGAAGTAAATCCCGGCACGGTGCGTATAGAGCAATTAGCAGTTTGGGAGCAAGCGGGGATAAATCGGTTGAGTATAGGGGTGCAAAGCCTCAAGGATTCAGTGTTGAGTAATTTAAATAGAAAGCAATCAAATGCTGATGTTTTTTGGCTCTTGAATCACGCAAGCAAAATGTTTGATAATATCTCCGTGGATCTTATTTTAGGATTGCCGGAAGTATCGGAGCAGGAATGGAAGGATTTGCTTGCTCAAGCAATATCCTGGCCTATTAAGCATATTTCTGTTTATTTTCTTACGGTGCACGAAGAGACGCCACTTTATTTTCGCGTGAAAAAAAATGAGCTCAGTCTGCAAACTGATGATCATATGATTGATTTGTATCAATGGACTGTGGCATATTTGGCTGATCATGGATTTGAACAATATGAAATTTCTAATTTTGCTAAAGATGGCAAGCGGTCGCGCCATAATAGTATCTATTGGGAACGCAAACCATATAAAGGATTCGGATTAGGTGCCTGCTCATTTGATGGCAGCTCTCGATTTCAAAATCAGAAAAATTTGATGAAATATATGCATGCAATCAGTTCTGATCAGGATCATGTGCAATTTAGAGAAACATTAACTCCCGCGCAAGTACATTTAGAAAAAGTGATGCTCGGCTTAAGAAAATCTGAAGGAATTGCGATTGAAACTATTATTGATCATCTTAATGATGAGCAAAAAAAATTAATGCTCGGAACTCTTGCATATTTGCAAGAAAACAAATTTTTGCAGCAGCGGAACGATCGAATAATTTTAACACCCGCAGGATTAGGTGTTCAAAATGATATAGCTGCGCGTCTTTCTTGGTAGGTTATAACAATGAAACTAGTTGATAATTATATAATCTTATTTTTTGTTACGGCGGGGAATTTATAATGGCAAAACATGTTGGTGTAAAACTTCCAGATGATTTGATTAGAGTTTTAAAATTGGGCCACACGGTTGCGGTGCTTTCAACTTTTTCAGAGAAAGGATTGCCGCATACAACACCTATTCAGTGCATTTATCCAAAAGGGCTTGAAAGTATTTTGATTTCAATCAACAAGGATCATACGGGCTATCATAATATGGTATGGCAGAAAAAAGTAATGCTTTGTTTTTTGGATGAAGGAAACGTGGCGTATTCGGTTCTGGGCCGTGCTGGAGTGGTGAGAGCGCCTTCACTGGTTCATCCATTGATGAATATTGTGCGTATTGATATCATCGATATTAAAAGTGATCGCTCAGTGCTCACCAAAGTTGAGTCTGGCGTGCGCTGGAGCTATACTTCTTGGGAAGCTGAAGAATTATCTAAGGCGCTCATGAATGAATTAAAAGAGCTTTCGGAAACACTTTAATTGCGCTGTAATTAAAAGGATGTGCGTATGCAGAAAAAAATAATACTTGCATTTGCAGTGAGCATTGCAGGATTAGGTATGGCGCAAGAAGCGCCAAATGAAACGATGCCGGTTGCTGCCGAGCAAGCAGAGGCTCCCGAAGCGATTGCAGACCAAGCTCCCGTAGCAGGTACTGAGCCGGTTTCAATACCAAGCGGTCAGACCATAGAACCAGCTGTTTCTGCAGCGCCCAATCAAACAAAACAATCTCAAACTTCAACGGTGGCTGAACAAGCTCAGACGCCTGTGGCATCTGCGCAACCTGAAGAACCAAGTTCACCAGCGGCCCTCCAAGATACGGCGCAGCCGATAAGCCAACCTGAACCCAAAGCTACTGTGGCTGAGCCTCAACCTGCACCGGTGAGCGTATCGCAAGAACAAGCTCCTGCAGTACCCGAAAAACAGCCAGAACAACCGGTGACGCAACCAGTGCCTGCAGTGCAACCCGCGCAACCTGAAGAGCCGGTAGAGCATGCGGAAGAATTAGAAATTAAAGGAATAGACACGATAGATATAACCGAGCACAAGGGAAATTGGCTCTATAAACGGATTTGGTGGGAGAAAGCTGAGCGCACCTACGAAAAAATCAAACAACTTGCGGAAAAAATTCAAGAAGCGCGTATTATATTCTTTGCGCGTCGTACCGATCTTGATCGCAATACACTTGATCCTTTTTACTTAGGACAAGGTTTTAGTCAAGGTGAACTTACTGAGATTATTAATTTTTTAACCACTCGACTGGAAGAAGAACGCCAGGAAGGCACTCTTGATGAAAAAGAGCAGGCCTTATTAAATGCACTCTCTGAAGAAAAGAAGAATCTGGAGATATTGCAAAAAGGAGTTGGTGCGATAAGCAATATTGATCGAGCACTTGATGATGCGTTACTTAAACTAAGTGAGCAGTTGCAGCAGGCACGAAATTATGAACATCAAGCATGGGAAAACTTTAAAGCAATCAACCGTGAATTGAGTGATAAGCGTGCGCGCGAATTATATTATGGTATGGATACGTATTGGCGCAATTTGAATAATATAAATACGTATATTTCAGATGCGTATTCTCAATATTTTGATCAGCTTACTGATCGTCTCAAACAAGAAATTGATAAGATAAAATCTACAATGGATGTACTCAAAGAAAAGGGTGTTGATATTCAATTACAGGCGCAGCGACTTAAAACGGGAAAGCCTACAGAACTTGAAGAAGAGCCCGAACAAGCAGCTGCTGAACCCACCGGAGTTTTTAATACTCTATGGAGCTGGGTGAAAGCTCCATTTATTGCGATAGCAGATATGATAAGTGGCGCGGTAGGCTGGATTACGGGCACCGGCGCAACTGAAGAATTAACTCTAGCACGCCCGGAACGCTCACAATCAGAATAATTATGGCCTAAAATGCGTATATTTAGTTTGATTAGCCCCTTGTTTTGTGATACATTTGCTTTGCTTATTTAGCAATGCCGAGGTGGTGAAACTGGTATACACACAGCCTTGAGGTGGCTGCGGGAGAAATCCTGTAGGGGTTCGAGTCCCCTCCTCGGCACCATACTTCGCCAAGGCTTCGTATGGCAGGCCAGCCTTCGCCCATGTTTCTTAATCTGGATGTGGTTTGAAAATGCTAGCCTTTCATCCTGAGTTTGTCGAAGGATTGTATCAAAAGATACGCTCCCTTTAATGAAATAATTCAATAACGACTGTATCCGGCCAAGCCTAAAAGGCGAAGACGGAATTCACTTTTTGGTAGTAAGGAGTTTTGCACTATGAACACCGCTGCACGATCAGGCATCTTTTCTTGGTTTTCTTTCTGGATGGTACTCGCTCTTCTTTTTTGTTACTTGCTCTGGCCACTGCGCAAAACATTGCGCTATGGAATTGATTTAGTGGGAGGCAGCTATATCACCCTAGAGGTGCAAACCGATAAGGCAATCGAATCAGATCTGCTAGCAAGAATGCAGGGAATTACCAATCGACTTAAAGATGCGAATTTATCTCCGGTATCCAGAACTGTTGAAAACAATTCTATTATACTTACCTTTGCATCTCCTTCTGAAGCGCAAAATGCTGCCCAACAAATTCAAGGGCAAGATAAAGATTTGAGTATTTCAACATTGAATCAAACTATAACGCTCTCGCTTAGTGATCGAGTTATAAACCGCATAAAAGAAGATGCTGTGAATAGAAACGTAGAAGTGTTACGTACTCGTTTAAATAAGTTAAGTGTTGAAGAGATCACTATTGCGGCGCAGGGTGAAAAAAATATTATCGTGGAATTGCCTGATGTCTCTGATCCACAACAAGCGAAGGAAATGATTGGTAAAGCGGCATTGCTTGAATTTAAATTGGTACAAAAAATTGGCAGAACTCCTGAAGATATCATGTATGAACTGGATGGAATTTTGCCTGGTGATATGGAAATTTTACCAAGCCAAGATCAAACAGATGGCGTGCCAAATCAATATTTCTTAGTATCAAAATATGCCGAAGTGAGCGGTAAGGATCTTAAAGATGCACGTGCTCGTTTGGGTGATAGAAATGCAGTGGTGGTTGAATTTAAATTCACCTCTGAAGGTGGCGATAAATTCTACGATTTAACAAGCAAAAATATTAATAAACCATTAGCAGTAGTGCTTGATGGGGTGGTGATTACTGCTCCCAATATTAATTCGGCCATTCGCAATGAAGGTGTGATCCAAGGAAGATTTACTCCTGATGAAGCCAAACAATTGGCACTCTTGCTCAAATCAGGTGCATTTGTGGCCCCAGTAACGTTTGAAGAAGAACGTCAAATTGGCCCGGCGCTGGGTGCTGAATCTATCCGCCAAGGGTTGATTTCTTGCTTGGTGGGTCTTGGATTGCTTTTACTGTTTAGCATATTCTTTTATAGCTGGAGCGGGATTTTAGCATTCATTACCTTGCTTTATAACTTGCTTCTTATTCTGATTGCAATGTCTTGGCTGAATGCTACTTTAACCTTGCCTGGTATTGCTGGTTTAGTGCTTACTATTGGTATGGCGATTGATGCTTCAATTTTGATATATGAAGAGATTAAAGAAGGGTTAGCTCAAGGACTTACTATTCGCAAAGCAGTTGAAAGAGGTTTTTCTGATGCATTAGTAGTGATTCTTGATGCAAATATTACCACCTTTATTGTGGGTGCAGTGCTTTACTATTTTGGTACTGGTCCGATCAAAGGATTTGCCGTAACCATGATGCTTGGTATAATTTCTACCCTCATTACGGGCTTATTCTTCCTTAAATCTACTTTTACCTTTATTTTAAACAAATTTAATGTTCAAAAGCTCAGAATTTAGTGTATAATTACTATATCTTTTGAAGGCTACGTAGCTCAGCTGGTTAGAGCGGCGGAATCATAATCCGTAGGTCCGGGGTTCGAGTCCCTGCGTAGCCACCATACTTCGCTAAAGCTTCCTACTACGCATAAAGCTTTGTAGGACAGGTCGTATGGCAGACCAACTTCTTTAACGGAATACTTTAAAATTAGATTGACTTTATAGCACTAAGCGAAGTATGCCCTTCGAAGCTCCGAAGGAGCGTAGTAGGGCGGTGACCATAAAAATTTTGAATCCCTCGAGAAATCGAGGGATTTTACTTTTATAAGTTTTTGACCTGCCCAATAACCGAGAGTAGAATGATAATAATGAGGTTATCAAATTTCTTAATAAAGGTTCTCATGAAATTTTCTACCGTTTCTGAATGCTTTTCTCAGATTGAGCAAATACGTGGCCGTCTGGAGATTACTCGATTATTGGCACAATTATTAAAGCAAGCAAATGCTCAAGAAGCAGCTATCATTTGCAATCTTTCATTGGGCCAATTGCATGCGCCTTATATTGGTACCAAATTTAATTTTGCTGAAAAAAATATTGCCAAGGTGCTTGAGCAGCTTCTTGATATTTCTGAGCTTGAATTAGTTACTCGTATGAAAAAGATGGGTGATTTGAGTTTAGTGATTGAAGAAAATGCGTGGCGTGCAACAGATGATCTCACGGTAAATTATGTGTATAAAGCATTGTGTGATATTGAGCAAACTACGGGCACTGGCTCACAAGAAGAAAAGCAAGAAGCATTAATTTGTTTACTAAAAAAACTTGATCCAATTTCAGCGCGTTTAGTGGTTAAAATTCTTACGGGCAAACTCCGTTTGGGTTTTTCTGATATGACGATTGTAGATGCGCTCTCATGGATGCGTGCGGGTGATAAATCTTTGCGTGCGCCTATTGAAAATGCTTACAATGTCTGTGCCGATATTGGATTGATTGCTTTTGAATTAAAAGAAAACGGTATTCAAAAAGTAGAGCACATGAGGCCACAAGTAGGAATTCCTATTATTCCCGCGGCTGCGGAGCGATTGCAAAGTGCCAAAGCTATCATAGAAAAATTAGGCCCCTGCATTGCACAGCCAAAGCTTGATGGCTTTCGATTACAAATTCATGTCGATAATTCCGGTAAAGAGCAAAAAATTCATTTTTACTCACGT
>BTUB01000050.1:0-9079 GCA_045863215.1 Candidatus Babeliales bacterium
AAACACTACAGGATTATTTGGTGTCGCCGTGGGGTATTCGGCTTTAAATAATAATACTGAAGGTGATTATAATATAGGAGTCGGATTTTATGCACTACCACTAGCGGTGGATGGAGTCTATAATACTGGGATTGGGGCTTATGCATTAGGTCGAATGGTAGCTGGGCGGTATAATATTGGAATTGGAACTTTAGCTGGTAATGCAGTTGGGTTTGATGGATTTTATAATACTATAATAGGACATTATGCAGCAGTTGAAGCAAAAGTGGGATTAAGCAGCATGAAAGGAAATAGCACGATAGGCCATCGTGCTAAAGTTAGCGGAAATTACAATGCAGGATTGGGTTATAATCATTCTACTTATGGAGATTATAATGTTTGTATTGGGTTTCAAACACGTGTAGGAGACCCGATAGTTAATAATGTTAATTGCATAGGTATAGGAAGCTATACCACATTTGAATCTAAAGTCCCAATGGAGAGATCGATAGGGATTGGAAATGCGGTTTATTTACAAGGAAGCGGAATAACAAGCATTGGTTCAAATTCAATTTCATATGGAGCAAATAATACTCTTTTAGGATATAGAGCGAGCTGTGGTGGAAAGAAAGGAGATGCATTTCAAGCAACTGCTATTGGTTATAATTCGGCTGCGTCTACTTATAACGTATCGATAGGAGCTGCCTCCATCTCAACTAGTAAATTTGCTATTGCAATTGGGTATGAAGCACAAGCTATTGTGATTGGAGACGTAGGAGGACAAATAGCTATTGGTGGAAAGACTAAAGCAACTGCGGATTTCGATGTTGTTATTGGCTATGAGGCAAAGACAACTGGAGGTTCACTTGAACCTAGAACTGCCAGTATTGCGATAGGTAATAGAGCTTGGGTTAATGCAGAGGGTATAGCCATAGGGACGCTATCGCAGGCTACCAACAAGGGCATAGCCATAGGAAGAGGAGCTACTTCAGCGGGTGGCGTAACTATAGGAAGCCCCCAACAATTAGCTGGAAGTTTTTTTTATGGAATGACGCCATTCGTTCCTTTCGTTAATCCAGCATTTGCATTCGTACAAATAGATCCCAAGACGGGTTCTTTGGTATATGCACCATGCCCGAAGTGTATTTCTGGAATTCCATTTTCTGCTGAAAATGATGAAATTTTAGAAAGCGAGGAATTAAAGCGATCATTTGCTGAAAAATTTTCTGAGCTTCAATTAAAATCATTTAGAAATATAGGATCAGAAAATGCTCAGGTTGGTTTAATAAAAGAAGACATTGATGAAATATGGCCCGAATTAATTGGAACCATTATTGATAATAAAGATAATGTACATTGTTATTTGAAGGAAGACTTGCTATTAACTGCTGAAATGGCATTACAATTAACTGATCATAGAAAATTACTAGATTTACAAATGCAAGTTGATCAACAGCAAATTAGTATTGAACATTTGCAACAGGAAATCTTAAAAATCAGGGAAAAGCTTGAAAACTTATCTTTTTAAGTAAAATACTGAATTTCCTGTAGAAAAATATGTGAATATTTAAGAATTTTTATATTTATTAGATTTCCAGAATTTCCAGGGCGCCGGTTTTTTGTTTGCTTCTAGAGGTTTATTTACTTCTGATTTTTCTTGGATAATACTCATTTGAGATTCATCTCCGTGAATAAGCAGATCTACTGTAGTGTTAGTTTTTAAATCGAGATGTTCTTGTTGAAGCATTTGATTAAATTGATTATTTTCAATATATCCTAATAATATATGTAGCTTGTTTTCAGGATCCTTGTTAATTTGAAGAGCCAAATCATAAGCATATGGTTTGCTTTTAAAAATAAGAATTAATTTGTTAATAGGCGAATTTTCTAAGATAAGTTGCCTATTAATAGAAGTAATACTTCTCGGGGTAATGACTTGAGCATCTATTTCTTTATCCTTAGAGTATTCAAAAATATAATAATTTGCTTCTGTTTGATTATCTATTTTACCTAAAAATAATTTTTTAGTAGCTGGTAATTCCATCGTATAATTTAAAGAAAGAAAACATACTATTAATACGCATAATAAATTCTTTATAATATTCATTTTTGTTCATATACAATTTTGATTGTTTAGATTATAGTTATAATAATAACAAAATAGCATAATTGAATTCAAATAGTCAATATTAATAAAAAATAAAAAGATGGTAATTTTTGAATTTAAATCTAAAATGGCTGTTTTACTTAATTTTTTGCACAACCCGACCTTCGCATACAATTACGGCGGACAGGCTGCCTACATGAGAACGTAAGTACTTCATGATTACCAAGAAGTTGTACTGCAGTGGTAAAGGATGAGCTTGCGCTTCATTTTGTTGAAAGATGGCAAGTGACTCAGATACATTTTAACATGGGAGTTAAGATCAAAGCCTGGATGAATCAGACCTAAATGATCAAGTTTCTAAATCTATTATAATAGATTTAGAAACTTTCCATCTATCACTATATTTAAATTCAAAACCCAATCTCTCACCCCCTTTTATAATAAACAAATTGAGTTCGGTATCTTATATATGAGTGGCCCAATAAAAACATTCTTGATATGATTTTTTATGTTATCCTTAAATCTAAATACAATATTTAAAGAATCATTCTCTATGTCATACATCCACGTAAAACTGCTTAATGGATTTCGCCAAGTACTCACTTATTCTGTACCCGATTCAATAACTGATAATTTGGTAGGAACAGTGGTAAAAGTACCTTTGAAAGATAGAGTTACGAGCGCGTATGTATGCTCTCAAGTCGTTGATTTAAAACATAACCCATCATTTGTAATCAAAGATATTCATAGCATTGAAGCATTTCCCAAGGATCCGCATTATAGAACATTTTTAAAGCAACTAAGCGCCTATTATCAAGTTGATCAGATTCATTTTATTAAACGGATTAAACATTTTGTAAATCAAGAGGCCGAGGCTCAATTAGAATCTGAAATCTTAGGGCACGCAAAAGAACAGATTATTCTCACATCTGAACAGCACATAATAGTAGATAATCTTAACCCTGCAATCGGCGTCAATATATATACACCCGCACTCATTCATGGAGTTACCGGATCAGGAAAAACTGAAATTTATAAGCAACTAATTAAAACTGCGTTTGAAAAAAAGAAAACAACAGTTTTATTGTTGCCCGAAGTAAGCCTCGCCCTACGATTTGAACAAATTTTAAAATCACAACTTCCTCTCAATTATCCCATTTATGGCTTTCACTCAGGTACACGTCCCAAAGAAAAAAAACATTTGTGGCAGTCACTGATCGAAGGCAAGCCACTCATCATCATCGGTGTACATATTCCCATGCTCTTGCCTATTGCGAATCTTGGCCTCATAATCGTAGATGAAGAGCATGAGCCAGGATACCAAGAAAAAAAACATCCGAAAGTAAATAGCAAAGAAGCTGCGCTCATGCGTGCCGCACTATATCAAATTCCGATTGTCTTAGGATCCGCAACACCCTCAATTTCATCCTTGCATAATGCAAAAATAAAAGGATGGAAATTTTTTTCTTTGCAAAAAAGATTTGCCGGAGCATTTCCGGCAGTTAAAGTAGTATTACTTTCCAATAAAGAGAAAAGGCCCAATTTTTGGATCACCAAAGAGCTGCAAGCAGCAATAGCCGATCGTTTAGCAAAAAAAGAGCAGATTATTATTTTTCTCAATCGTCGGGGTTATAGCTTTTTTGTGCAATGTAAAAATTGCAGCTTTGTATTTACGTGCACTAATTGCTCAGTGAGTCTTACTCTCCACGGCACTGATCAACTTCATTGCCATTATTGTAATAATTTTCAATTGTTGCCCAATGCATGCACATCGTGCGCATCAGAGCAACTTCTCAAAAAAGGAATCGGCACGCAACAAGTGGTCACCATTCTTGAACAACTCTTTCCAACTGCGCGGATTGGCAGGGCCGATATGGATGTGACTAGTAAGAAAAAAGAATGGAAGCAAACTATGGATGATTTTGATTTTGGCAAAATAGACATTTTGGTTGGAACGCAAACCATCACCAAGGGGTTTCATTTTCCCAATGTAACTTTGGTGGGAATTTTATGGGCCGATTTGAATCTTCATTTTCCGGTTTATAACGCAGCCGAGACCACTTTGCAACAACTCATTCAAGTGGCCGGGAGAGCCGGCAGGGCCCGCACAGGCGCGCAGGTGATTATCCAAGCCATGATGCATCATCCCGTATTTAATTATGTAAATGAAATCGATTATCTAAAATTTTATGAAACTGAACTTGCATCGCGAACAGCAATTGGCTATCCTCCGGCACTCAGATTAGTTGAAATTGAGCTGAAAAATAATGATGAAAAAATACTCGATCATGATGCCATGCAGCTTGCAATGGAATTAATAGAATTTGCTCGTCAATTAAATTCGGAAATTCGCATTTTGGGCCCGGCAAAACCACCCGTTTCAAAAATTAAAAACACGCATTCGCGCAAAATATATTTAAAAAGCAGTTCTATGGCACAATTAATAAAAGTATATAAAAAAATTGAGCATTCAAAATTTGAAAGCGCAATTTTTTTTACGCCCAATCCTATGTAAGCTGATTTTCATTGGTCACTTGATAGCATCCGGGCACCCGCTGGCCTTGCCACCGATTGCAATTGCCCCGGATCGGCCCTTGATATTCATCTTCAATGCCATAGACATATACATTATTCATATTATTAATAAACGCATATTTACCATCATAGGTGGTAACCATCACAATGTAACCATCATTCACATTCAGTGCGCGCCAATCAGTTTCATACTCAGCAAATTTAGAAAACTCTTTTTCATGTACAAAAATGGCATTCGTCATCGTGGTTGCCACCAGTTTGTATCCCTTTTTTTCCGCAATACGCTTTAATGCACCCACTGATTGGCCAAAATTATTATCTTTTGAATAGGGTGCATACACATCATAATGAAAAGGAATAGTGGGATTATATTCACATACAATCACACGCGGACGAATTTTTTTGAGACTATTGAAAATGTGATAATCATTACCATCCACATCAATTGAAAGCAGATCAATTTCTTGAGTAATGCCATTATTTTCTAAAATGGCTTCTAAGCAATCTTCTTTACGAATGCCTACCCACGCATTAACCGGAACTACATTATATGCTTTGGTATTTCTTACTAAATCTTTATACCGTTCCGGATCTCCCTCAATGAGCACCGCTTTCCACGAAGCATCACGAGTCCAAAGCGCTGCGGTATTTGAATATAAAAAGCCATCCCATGCACCAAATTCTACCATTAATTTGGATCGAGGACCGATTATACTAAAGATTTCTTGGATGATCCCATCTTCTCCAAATTGGGAATATTTGTTTGCAGCAAATTCATACAGCAGTTTTTTTTGAGCTATTCCCTGTATTGATAAAACTGTAATGCAAGTAACGCTTAACAGAAACTTTTTCATACTATCCTTTAAACAAAGTTTATCTTCAGCAGTAGCATGCTTTGCATAAAAATGCTACAACATAAAAATTGATACCCAAATAGATTTAAGGATTTGAATGAAGCACTTATTATCATTATTTATATCACTTTTTATATGGATGCCAATAATCGCCAAAACAAAATCAGCCAAGCCAAAAAAAACTAAATCATCACATGCGATTACTTATTATATTGAAGATTGGCGCCGCTTGGGAGATGCAATTACCACCGTTACCAAAACACTCTATTTTGCAAAAGTGTTAAATCTACCGGTATATTTCCGTGATTTTCCTTACTTTGATCAGTTTGCTCTTTCTCAAAACGCCACTATGCTCACTTCAGAAATTATAAAACAATATTCAAAAGTAGTTCCAATCACCAATCAATTAGAATTGACTAAACATCTTGAAAGCACTGAGCCCATTCTTTTTGAGTGCCAATTTCTTTCCGAAACACCGCCGGTATATTCAATCACCCGTGAATATCCTGAATTTGAAGATTACATAAAAAAAGCATTTACTCCCTTAATACCGATCCCTCAACTGGCCAAACCGCCGGCAGTGATCACCGTGGCACTCCATGTGCGCAAAGGCGGTGGTTTTGATAAGCCCCTGGGCTCACTGCAAGAATATGGGCCTGAGCATAATCTACCCAAAGGATTTTACATCACAAAAAATTCTCCCCAAGGATCCCATATGGATGTGTGGCCAATTAAGTGGCCGGCCGGCCCGATGTTTATCGAAGCAATAAAACGGTATATTAATAAAAAAACAAATTATTCAGATTATATCTGGCCCATTAAATTTCCCTGCGATCAATATTATATTGATCAACTTAAAGAGCTTGCGTTGATGTTTCCGGGCAAAAATCTGCTGGTGTATCTTTTTACCGATGATCCTGAACCCGAAAAAATCATGGAGCGATATTCGGTACAATTGAAAGAGTATCCGCGTATCATCTTTTCTTATCGCCAAAAAGGTAATCATCACACCAAAAATGTAATAGAAGATTTATTTTCACTCACTCAATGCGATTGCTTAATTAGTGCGAGCTCATCCTTTGCTACTGCCGCACAACTTCTGGGGAATCATGAAGTGTTGATGTTTCCCATATGGGCTATTACCTTACCCAATAAAATTATAATCAACAAGGTGGGCGTACTTACGATGAAAAATAAAAAAATGGAATATCGAGAAATTGTGCGAAAAATTAAGTAGCCTTCTTGTTCAATTTTTCAATCAAATTTCCTACGGATTTCCAGCTTAGAATTTTCACACCTGTCTTTGCATGATCATCATTTCCGCCATATATCAAGTATTGAGGCACGTCAGGCTGATTGCTGAGAGTTTTCCAATAATCCAAGTGTTTAAAAAAATCGCTCACTATTGTTTTGCCGGCCTTTATTTCAACCGGGATTTGCCTACTGGTTTCTTCGATAATACAATCTATTTCATTTTGGTTTTGATCTCTCCACATATAAAGACTTGGTTGCATTTCAAGATTGTATTGCTGTTTTAGCAAATCAGAAATTATAAGAGATTCAAACAGCTCTCCACGCAAATAATGCCCCACCAACTCATCAGCCGATGGAATCTTTAATAATGAACAGGCTATTCCTGTATCTATAAAATAGAGTTTAGGAGCTTTTACCAATCGTTTGCCAAAATTTTTATAGTAAGGGTACAGTAACACAATAATATAACTTGTTTCTAGCAAAGAGAGCCATGCTTTGGCCGTATTATAATTAATACCACATTCATTGCCAAGCTGCGTCAAATTCACTTGCCGCCCCACATGATGAGCACACAGCCGCATAAATTTTTGAAAGGTACTCAAATTTGATACTTCTCTAATTTGCCGCACATCCCGTTCAATATATAAGCGAATGTAGTTTGCATATAATCGCTCAATTGAAATCTTTTCCGCATGAGCACGAGGGTAACAACCCTTATAAAGCAATGTTTCCATTTTAGCTGGCAACAAATCTGCAGCTTCAAGCTCAGCTATAGATAATGGCAATAGGGTTAATACTGCCATACGCCCGGCAAGTGTTTGAGTAATTGCTTCATCGACTAAAAAGTTTTGTGATCCGGTTACAATAAAGTAGCCCATCTTCTTCTGGCGATCCACAATAGTTTGAATGTAAGAAAGAAGCTCTGGCACATGCTGAATTTCATCTATAATAATGCCATCTTTTGCAGGATAATCAGATAAAAACCCACGCGGATCCTCTTGCACAATGGCTCGTACATCAAGATCTTCTAATGAAATATAGCGGTGCTTGGGAAAGGTAGCCTGAGCCAAGGTGGTTTTTCCCGATTGCCTTGGACCCATAATTGCCACCACTGGATACTCTTTTGCCGCTTGTTTGAGAGCATTACCCAATTTTCTCTTGATAAACATATTTTTTTTACCATTTTAAGGCAAATTGTTAATTAAAATAATAATCTGTCTTAATTTTATATTATTTTTCAGGTATAAATCAAGAAGTACTTGAATATCACTTTCCTCCTAATTTTCTTGTTCCTAGCTATCATTATTGAGTGGGGGGAGAGAACGGCTTACTCTACGCACAATCGGCCAGTATTACTCCCCCACTCAATCTCTCACATCCATGAAATATAGAAGTCAGACTTCTAATTTTCATGGAAAACCCCAGTTTTTACCAAGCAAGTGAAATCACCAAAAATATACTTCCGTGATAGTGGAATTTTGAATGCACTTTTGCTCATTACTAATGAAAAGAGCTACAAACGCTTCCTGGGTTTGGCGGTAAACGCTTGGGCTTTGAATTTAAATATGGCGATAGTCCCAAAATCAGCAAATCGATGCACATTGCTAAAGAGGATCTAAAATTCGATCATTTGGCCCTAATTTATCCAGGGAAAGATATTTTCCCGCTTGATGAAAATGTTACCGCGTATGGTCTAGAGACCATTGCAAGTGGAGAATTTGCACGAAGATTACTTCGACACTAACTGATGCACTCGGGTTCAAATGTATCTAAGCTATTTCATTTTACTTCAAAAAAAAGCCCCCAACTTCATCTGTTCTGCCGCATTTGTATAACTTCTTGTAATAAGGAAGAAGTTGTACCCCGATTCAATCATCTACACCGATACTTTTTCGAAGTTATAATGCCCTTGATGTCTCTGAGTTTTAAGCATATGAGAATAAATCACAGCAAACTATTTGCTGAAAAAACAATCACATCAATGGAATCGAGAACTTTTGGAACCAGACAAAAAGACATATTGAGAAAATTTAATGGGGCCCTAAAAAAAGAACTCTAGGCTATACTTAAAGGAATGTGAATGGCGTTTAATTATTCGTCACCCCATAAACAGTTGGAAATGCTGATCAAATGGGGTTGAATCAGCGAAATAGATTGGCTGTCACCTAGTAAAGCCCCAAATTTAATTAAAAAAACTTCTTAGAGCACTAAAAACAGTCCCAAATCTCTTCACGTATAGCTATTTAATTGCCAATCATTGACTACTTGAATTATCTTGCATTATTATTATACTATATATTTTAGTATAGTTAAAAAATTAAAACAATAATGAGAAACCATGAAAAATTAC
>BTUB01000051.1:0-9077 GCA_045863215.1 Candidatus Babeliales bacterium
GGCAAATCCTAATCTTAAAAGTATTGGATTATTTACTACCCCATTTGGCTCTGCAGTCCAAAAGAAAAGACATAAAATTGTAAATACATTCATCGAAACTAATATCCCAGTAAATGAAAAGGATTTTCAAGGGCTCACTCCACTTGCACATGCACGAATTACAGGCGATTATTTAACATTTATGATATTATTATCTCATGGTGCGCATCTTGAACATGCCAGATATATTGATTTTAAGAGACTCACCACACAGATCACTTTAAACCCGGAAATTGAAAAAATAGTTAATCCAACGTTCTTCCAAAGATGGTTCGAAACTCAACCGCTTGGATTTAGAGTTGCAGCATTCTTTGCAAGTATCAAAAATACCGTTACAAAAGGTTGGAGCAACAATCCTTTTGCTCAATGGATTAGAAATAAAAGAAGAGTATAAATCATGGCAAGAAAAAATGAATATATAACTAAAACTCATTCCCCTACTTTAATCATTGGTGTTGATGCTCCTTATAATAAGACGGTAAACATCGATTCGTATTATCAAGAGTTTCTGGCTCTGGTGCGCACCAATGGCACTGAATATGATCAAGCGATCTTTATTAAGCTTCGTGAAATCGATCCTGGCTATTTTTTAACCAAAGGTAAATTGCAGGAAGTTAAAGAGATTGTAGATAAGCATGATATTACCGATATCATCATTTCTGAGCCACTTTCAGTGCAACAAGAAAGAAACTTGCATGATTTTCTTCATTGCAAAATTCATGATCGCACCCGATTGATTTTAGAGATTTTCGAAAAAGCAGCACATACGGCCGAAGGTAAAATTCAAGTTGCTATTGCCATGCTGCAATTTGATAAATCACGTTTGGCCGGCCAAGGAATTTATCTTTCACAACAAGCAGGCCAAATTGGCAACCGTGGGCCGGGCGAAACACTCAAAGAACGTGAAACGCGCCATATAGAAACAGCCGTTTTGAAAATGAGACGCCAATTAGAATCTCTTGAAAAAGCTCGTGCAACACAAAGAAAGCGGCGTTTAACAGCTAAAATTCCTCATATTGCATTGGTAGGATATACGAATGCTGGCAAATCAACTATCCTCAATGCACTCACTAAAAGTAATGTACTCGCTGAAGACAAATTATTTGCAACCTTAGATACTACTACTCGCGAATTGTATCTTGATAGCAAGAAAAAAGGCTTGATTTCTGACACAGTTGGCTTTATTCAACAATTACCACATCAACTTATTGAAGCATTTAAATCTACTCTTTCTGAATTACAGTATGCGGATTTACTGCTTCATGTAATAGACATTTCTGATCCCAATTGGGAAGCACATATTAAAGTGGTCCTTAATATTTTAACTGAGCTTGAAGTAGATAAGCCGATGCTCTATGTATTCAATAAAGCAGATCGCGTTGCAGATTTAGCTCAGCTTGAACAATCCACTTCTCGTTATCAACCTCACGTAATTATCTCAGCGCAATCTAAAGAAGGATTGACTCCTTTAACCGAATTTTTAAAAGCTTGGAACACATAGTTGTTTTTTGAAACATTTTATGTATAAGATGTGAAAGATTTTTTTGAATCTTTTATTTGAATGTTTTCAAAAGGAGTATTCTATGTTGCGTTTAAGAAATGCACTACCATTAGCATTATTAGTTTCTGTTTCTATCTATGCAATGGACAAACAATTAGCAGTAGCTGGCACTGAAGCAGCTACTCCAACTGCAGCTTTAATGAGTACGTTATTATTATCAGAACAACATCAATCACAAGTAGCAACTTTAGCTAGATTACAAGAAAAAGAAACTCAATTAGTTTCTGAAAAAAAATCTACAGAGCAAGAGCTTACCACCTTAGTTGCACAATTAACTGCAAAACTTGCAGCTAAGAAAAAACAAGTTGCCGGAAGTGCTGCCGCAATTGAAGCTTTTAAGAATGAAATTACTAAAGCTAAAGAAGATGCAGTCCAAAAAGAAGCGGCATTAAAAGCTGAAATAGCACAAAAAGAAACCGAGCTTCAGGCTAAAATTGCAAAAGAAGAAGAAATCAAAAAAGCACTTGAAGCTGAAGCAGTAAAATTACAAGAGCAACTGAACCCAAAAGAAGAGGCACAAGTTGAAGGCTCTGCTCCCGCACCAACTACCGGTTGGTTTAGTTGGTTGACTCGTAAATAACGAACCTTAAATAAATTGAAATGCGCTGCGCACTGTAAAAAGTTCGCAGCGTTTTTTGTGTAGAGGAGTTTGGGATGAAAAAAATATGTGGATTAACTTTATTAATTATAAGTTTTCACGCACATTATGGTATGGAAACATGGGGAACGGTTAAAGATGCACTTTTAGGCAATCCAAAAAAACAACGCAACTTAAAACAAGAAATTAACGAAGCACGGCAAGATGATTCATTAACTGAACCTGCAAAATCAAGAAAACTTGCTTCACTTTATACAGAATTAAGAAATCGGCATCGTGGTACTGAATTATATGATGAATATAATCAAGTAGCATGCACTTATAGAGAACGTGCTACACTCATTGAAAATGCTCAGAAAGAAGAAGCAGATTTAACCGAACAAATTAGAACTATTCGCCAAGATACTTCACGTCAATACCCCGAACGGTTAGATGATATTATCACACGCTATGAAAAATTGACCGATCTTTTTGCTAACGTAGATGCAGAACAATATCAAGCATATTATACACGACTTACAAATCACAAAGCAAAAAAATCATATTTGCAAACGTTAGCATTATATCGTTCTTCGATTAATAAAGTAGAAAAAGCACAACTCTTACGCGAACTAAGTCAAAAATGCGCAAAAGAAAATCCAGATCGCGCTCAAGAACATATGATCAACGCTGAAGCACTTGAAAGAGAAATACAACAAGAAGAAATTGCAGCTAAATATATAGAAATAGAAAATAAAATTTTAGAAACAAATGATTTATCTCAAAAAGCAAAACTGCACCGTGTGCTCGTCTATTATTCTGATCAACATGCGCAAGAGAATCTTGCTAAAGCAAAACAATTAGAAGAACAAGCAGAAAAACAACAACAAGAACATCTTGTTATTGTTGGTAAGGTCGCTCAAATCGTGGGTCTTACGATTGAAATTGCAAGAGTTGATAACGATAAAAATCTTTCTCTATTTAAAAAATGCAGCACTTTAGCTCAATTAGTTCAACAACGTAAAGATTTATCACAAGGTCTTCCTAAATATGAATCTGAATTTGCAGGAGATCTGGCACGCATACAAAAATTGCAGCGAGAAGCACTTGGCTATGCATCAACTGATGCAGAGCGCCAATCAGTTATTGCATTAATTAAATACTAATTCAAAGCTTTTTTAAAAAAGAGTGATCAAGATATGATCACTCTTTTTTTCTTTGATCAACACTGTTTCTTTGTTACACTGATTTGATCTGAAATTAGATCTACTAAACGGAAAAAACTTATGAGCAGTGATTACATCAAACAGTTTAATGATTTTATTCAAACCAATCTTAATCCCTCTCAAAGAGAAGCAGTCACACACAAAGATGGATCATTGCTTATTGTAGCCGGCGCAGGATCGGGTAAAACACGCGTAATCACTACACGCATTACTCATTTGATCATGAATGAGCAGGTATTGCCTTCACGCATTATTGCGCTTACCTTTACTAATAAAGCTGCTCTTGAAATGAAAGAACGGATTGAAAAATTTCTTGAGCGCAAGCACGAATTGCCTTTTGTGGGCACTTTTCACTCATTTTGTTTACGTTTATTAAAACAACATGGGGATTTATTAGAATCTCCTTTTATTTCTATTCTCGATGAGGATGATCAACATAAAATTTTGCAAAATATTATTAATACCGCGGGTTTACAAAAAAAAATCACTGCCAAGCAACTTTCTTATCAGATTTCACAATTAAAAAATCAATCGATTGATCCTTCACAGCATGAATTACTTTCACTCAATCCTATGGTACGCGAAGCATTTGCTGCGTATGAGAAAGAAAAAAAGGTAAGCCGTTGTTTAGATTTCGATGATCTACTTTTAGAAGTAGTAAAATTGTTTAGAAAGAATGAGCATTTTAAAAAAGATTTTCAACAACGAATTTCTCATATTTTGGTAGATGAATATCAAGATACTAATATTGTGCAGCATGAACTGCTCAAGCAAATGGCACTGGCCTCCATCAACCCGAACGGGAATAAAAAAACTTCTGGTTTAGTAAAAAATAAACTTGCCATCGATTCTCTGTGCGCTGTGGGCGACGAAGATCAATCGATATATTCTTGGCGTGGTGCTACCGTAACTAATATTATGAATTTTTCACGCGATTTTCAGGGCACCAAAATTATTAAGATTGAGCAAAACTATCGCTCTGTGCAGCCCATTTTGGATCTTGCCAATCACGTGATCCAGCATAATACCAATCGCAATCCCAAAAATTTATGGTCAGAAAAAAAAGGATCCGATAGAATTCGCACGATTTCATTTTTATCGGAATACCAAGAAGCAGATGCCATTGCACAATTTTTAAAAATTGCTTCTAAGAAGCAAAAATTAAATTCCATTGCTATTTTATATCGCACCCACTTTCAATCACGTGCGCTTGAAGAAGCTTTTTTGAAAAATTCGATTCCTTATAAGATTATCGGTGGTATTCAATTCTATGAACGTAAAGAAATTAAAGATATTTTGGCCTATTTAAAGCTTGTAGTAAATCCATTTGATCGCGCCTCATTTATGCGTGTAATTAATTGTCCTTCACGCGGACTAGGCACTAAATTTGAAGAATTATTTGCACACACTTGGAATCAAAATCTTTTTGTTACCTTCAAAGATATTGCGTATCAATTGATTAACACTCATGAAGTAACCGGCACAAAAAAAGATGCACTTAATTCTTTTGTAAAGATCTTTGATACCATGAGCCACAGCGACAAAGCAAGTAATGCAGTGCAAAAAATAATTAATGGGATTGGCTATTATACGTATTTAAAAGATACCTATGATCCGGAAGAAGCCATAAGCAAAATCGATAACGTAAAAGAATTAATTCAAGCAATTAATCATTTAGAATCACAAAAGATTACCACGATCACCGATTTTCTTGATGAAGTAGCGCTCATGCAAGCGCAAATCCAAGAAGATGGCAATGAAAAAGATCCGGTATTACTCATGACCTTACATGCAGCAAAAGGATTAGAATTTGATACCGTAATTCTTACGGGGCTTGAAGAAGGTCTGCTACCAAGCTCACGCTCATTAAGTTTCGAAGAATCGATTGAAGAAGAACGCAGATTATTCTATGTGGGCATCACGCGCGCGCAAGAACGCTTGATGCTTAGCTATGCCCGTTATCGCTACCAATATGGCACGATGGTGGATCAACGCCCTTCTCGCTTTGTGCGCGAAATCCCTTCAGGCACCGTAGCTGGATATGATGCATCCTATTGGAATAATTCACAAATTAGCAGCTTCTTTTTAAATTGGCTCACGCCAAATGGATCTTTTGTATCTCCACAAGATTTTGCTCCTTTCTCAAAACCAAAAAGCGCTATTTCTGATTTTTCAATCAAATCAAAATCAGCAAGCGCAAACTCTGAAAAAAAATCTGAGGCATTCTTGTCCGCCGGAGCCTTGGCGAAGGTCGGATGGAAAAAAAATCAGCCCGTCACTCATGCAAAGTTTGGATTGGGAATTGTGCAAGATGTTGAATTGCGCTCAAATGGCACTACTTATTTGGAAATAAAATTCAAAACAGGCATGAAGAAACTTGATTCAAGCTTTGTGAAGCCAAACTAACTTATTATTACTGATTTGCTTCAAGCACAAGCAATGTATGTGGTATCATAAATCCACTAATAACCTTCAGGCAAATCATGTTCAACAGGAGCTGAAGCAGGAGGAAGAGCCGAAGAGCCACTTATCATAATTCGCGCCGCAAGCGGGCTTCCATTATATGCAAGCAAGGCATTATCTTGCATCATCGATTCAATATCACTATTTTCATCAATGATAATATCTTGGCCAATTACCTTGCCATTAGGCAACCGAACTCCATCTCGAGGAGTAATAAAATAACCACGATCAGTGCGCACTACCATATAATTTTGCTCTTGCAATGAGGTGATTTCATCAATATATGGGCCTTCCCAACGTGCAGGACGAATCAGATTCATTGAACCTATTTCCGATCCTATAAATCCATCTTTTTTAATATTTAAGAAGTTGATTTCATTTTTAGGAAAATCAAACCCGGCAATCCCGGCAGTGGCATCAATTTTTTGAAATATTTGAGCAAGCCGCGCAATATCATTGGTAAACATTACTCCTCTATCGCGTGCTTTACGTGCTCTAAAGGTAAAAATTGAAAATCCAATTAATGCGCAAATTACTGCTATTGCTACTAATGGATACCAACGTGGTCTATGAGAATGACGCTTCATTTACTTCCTTATTATTTTTAAAAATAATTTAAATACATCACTTCTTTTACATCATGCATTGTCTGCTCAGCAACTTCTGCTGCTTTCTGCGTTCCTTTCTTGAGCACATTCATCACTTGAATCGGATCTTTTTCTAGTTCTTTACGTTGAGTGCGAATTGGTTCAATTATATCATTTAATGCGGTAGCCAATCTTTTTTTGAGTACTACATCTCCCAGGCCACCACGCTGATCATGCGCCTTAAGTTCTGCCACTTCTTGTTTGTTTGGATCAAACAGATCAAGATACATAAATACTACGTTGCCTTCAATTTTACCCGGATCCGAAACGCGCACGTGGCCCGCATCGGTATACATACTCATCACTTTTTTGAGCACTTCATCAGCACTATCACACAAGTTTATCGCATTGCCCAATGATTTGCTCATTTTTGCTTTCCCATCAGTACCCACCAAACGGGGAATAGCTGAAATTAACGGTTGTGTTTCAATAAGCACATTGCAATTATAGGTACGATTAAATGCGCGCACAATTTCATTGCACTGCTCAAGCATAGGAAGTTGATCCTCGCCTACGGGCACCAGATCAGCTTTTACTACGGTAATATCTGCCGCTTGATGCACCGGATACGTTAAAAATCCGGCTGTAACATTTTCTCCATATCCTTTTTGATTAATTTCAGTTTTTACCGTTGGATTACGCTTTAAGCGATTAATCGTAACAAAATTCATATACAGAGTAGCAAGCTCAGCAATTTGCGGAATCATCGATTGCACAAAGATAGTTGTTTTTTCAGGATCAATACCTACCGATAAATAATCAAGCATTACCTGATATACATTATCATGCACTTTCTTAGGATTATCATAATTATCAGTAAGAGCCTGAATATCAGCAATCATCACATATTGTTTATATTTATTTTGCAAATCAACTCTATTCATTAATGAGCCCACATAATGGCCCAAATGCAAGGACCCCGAGGGCCGGTCACCGGTAAGAACAATTTTTGAAGACATATTTACCCTTAGCTAAAAAAAATTTTATTCGTATCCAGTATAAATAAAAAGAGCCTGACTTTCATCAGGCTCTTTTGAAAATCTAATAATAGATTTAAATACCGGTAAAGCCCCAATAGAGTTCTAAAATCAATTGCATTAATGGATCATCACTTAAAGGGCAACATTGCACAATATCTATGAGTACTGTTCCCACTGTAGAAGTACAGCCACTCTCATCTGTTACTTGATACTGGAAGCTCCCTATACCAACAACACCGGGTGTTGGAACAAAAGTATACGTACCATCTGGATTCAAAGTAACCGTTCCATTTACCGGATCCCCAATTAATGCAAAGGTATAGGGCGGATTTCCTCCTTGAACAGCTGATGTAAGATCGCCTGACACAGAATTATTGGCACAGCCGGTGACCCCGGTATTTGCTGAAATTGGGCCTTGAAGAATACCAATATTATATTGCGCAATATTACTCGTACATCCTTGGCTATCCGTTACTTGGAACGGAAAAAAATCATTACCAAAAGTATTCGGATTTGGTACATACTCAAAAAATCCATTTACCGGATCTGTGATAGTTGCGGTTCCAAGAGTACCATTTGTTACGATACTAAATGTATAAGGTGGAGTGCCATTAAATCCAATCAATGCCCCAGTTAAAGTGGTATTTTCACAAATAAATACTGAAGCTCCCACTGCCATTGGCCCTAGATTAGCATTAATAGTAACGGTCCCTACCGAACTAACACATGGTGTTTGTTCCAGTGTTGCAAAATAATCAAAACTGCAGGGCCCAGTGAATCCTGCCGGAGCTGTGTATATAAATATTCCACTTGGAGAAATGGTCACTTGACCACAGGTTGGTGTACCAGTTTGCGAGAAGGTGAGTGGACCGGAAGCACCTTCAATTAAACCTGACAAATCTCCGGTTACCTCATTATTACAGCTTTCTATACCGGTATTTCCTCCCGTAAAGGTAGGGCATGGCAGCACATCTACATTTACTTCTAAGGTAAATGCAGGATTACTTGGTACTCGCACCGTATATGTTTGTAATCCCACCGCGGTTGCTTGTATATTCATTGTTACTGAAAATTGGGTATTCGGTGGTAATTGACCCGCATCAATAGTGAACGATCCCATTCCACCTAGACCAAAATTCACTCCTGTAGAAACAAATGTAGTCCCTGCAGGTACTCCATTATTGCTTAGATACAATAGTCCCGGTGCAAAAGCAGGCCCCTGAGAAGGGTCCGGAACTATATCTTGAAGAGGTGAAGTTACCGGGGTAACACCGGTAACATTTGGGTTAGCAAACGTTGCCGTAATCTGGAACGTACTTCCTACATATACCGTATCCGGTGCGCACATAGCATAAATAACATTGTTGAATAAATTAGCGCTTGGAGTATAACCCGGATTACATGAATAAATATAAACATTTGGAGTTGTATCAATTACACACCCATTGGCATCAGTTACGGTATAATCAAAAAAGCTTGCCCCGGGCGCTGTTTGCATAAAGGTAAATTGCGCGGTATTAGAATCGTATATCACACTTCCGTTGTTAATGTTGTTAGTAGTGATAGTAAACGGTGGTGTACCGC
>BTUB01000052.1:0-8956 GCA_045863215.1 Candidatus Babeliales bacterium
AGATGAAATTTTTTTGCAGTTTTCCATAATTTCCTCCCATCGGCCGAATGCACAACGAGCTCTAGGCCGGCGCCCTCTTTTACTGTTGATTCCAGAATTTTTTTGCGTTCTAATAATGGTAAATGAATTAAAGGTTGACGATTTTTTTCCAAAATATCAAAAGCCACAAAAGTTGCGGGCACTCCGCTCATAGCTCGATTTTGCAATAAATTAAAATCAGAATGACCTTTTTTATCGTATGTTACAATCTCACCATCAATCACACAAGAAGTAGCCTTAATGTATTTATAAAATTTAAGCTCAGGAAATTGGTGCGTAATATCGATACCATTCCGCGTAATTAATTGAATACCTTTGGAGTTCACATAGCAAAGTACACGAATACCATCCAATTTCGGCTCATAGATATAATTTTTGTGATCCAAATCATGCTTATCACCAAGCATACAAAGCATGGGCTTGTATTTCATAAGGCCTCATTGAATTCCTCCTGCTTTAAGCAAGAGATCAGCGTTTTCCTCTTGTTGCTCATTATTTGCATGCCAAAGTGCGGTATGATTATTATTATCGCGTTCATTTATGGCTGCACCTGCTTGCATTAACAGTATTAATGGATCAGATTCATACATAATCGCAGCATGCATTAATGGAGTAAACCCGCCATCATCTTTTTCATTAATATTTGCCCCCGCTTGTAAAAGCATCTGAATTAGGTCAATAGCAAGGGGTGAGCGTACAGCACGATGCAACGGAGAGAATCCTTCAGTATCTTTTATATTTAGATTGATGGGTGGATTCACCTGAGCAGATAAAAGGAGTTGTAGAATACGAGAATCCAGAACATTAATCGCTCCATGAATTGCTGTTTGTGAGCGATTATTAGCCTGCAGATTTACATTAATATGAGGAACTTGCAGCAATCGTTGAATTATGGGAACATTTTGTCTTTTAATGGCAATCATCAGAGGAGACATACCATATCTATTCCATAAATTAACTTGAGCACCACGGGCAAGCAATTCATTGAGAATAGATAAATTTCCTTGCAATATAGCAAACATTAAAGGAGTGTCCCCCGCTCCATTTGCTAAATCTAGGATAAGAGCAGGATTACTCAATATGCGCCGCACTAAATTGATATCATTTTGTTTTATGGCTAAGTGTAGCGCCGTATTGCCTTCATTATCTTGCTGATTAATATCAATTCCTAGTAGCGCAAGAAGATCATCAACAATTTCATTCTGCTTATGTGTTATCGCATAATTTAAAATCGGCATGTCTGCGATTCTCATGTTATTAATGAGCCATACTTTTTTGATCGGCTCCATATATTTGGTAAGCACTTTATATAAATCTGAATAGCTTGCACTTATTGCAGTCATTAAATGCTCATTAAATAATGTTACAAAATTATAGTCTTCATCATTTGCGACCCCCATTTGCCCCTGCAGATTTACACTAATTGCGGCATTAATACGTTGCCCAAGCCATCTGCTTGCCATATCAGTAGCAAGTGCTTTAACCACTGCTACAAAATCAGTATTACGCGTATACCTATGTGCAAGCTCACGAATAATAAAATCGACCATATAAGCGCTATTGAGCCATTCATAATATACCTTACTTGTTTGCATATAATTTCTTATGTGCTCTGCAGAGTTATTCAATCGCGCAAGTTGCGTGGGGCCTTGCGCGTCTAAGATTGCACTCACAATTTGATGTTGTATTTCTGGAGGTAAATCCGGAAGATTTGTTTTAATTTGATTCGCAAGATCAATACGCTCTTTTGCTTCAATAGCCCGCCGCTCATTTTTTTCTTGCATCGTTTCTGCGAGGGCAATATCTTCATCCGATTCAACATGCGAAACTTTCACTGAAGAGCTCTCAACCTGGCCTATCCCACGCTTTGAACCCACTTGCGGCGGCTGCTCCATACACATGCTGATTGAACAGATGAGTATCAGTACTATGGTTTTCTTCATGATTCTAACCTCTTTTGTTTTTCTAATATTTTAATAATTACATTTTTAGTATCACTGGCAGAATTTTGCGCATATTCAATTGCAGTTCTGCCCTGAGTATCTTTTAGTTTCACTAAAGCATCTTTTGCAAGTAATAGTCTGACAATTTCAATATTTCCCCCAACTGCTGCTGCCATAAGCGCTGATTCTCCCTCTTCATCTTGAAAATTAACATCAATTCCGGGCACTTGAAGAATACGATTTACCAATGCAGGATTTTCAGTGATTATTGCAAGTTTTAATGGCGTTCCAAAAGCAGAATTAGTAGGAACTATAGCTCCTACTTGTAGCAATCGGTTTAACAAAGTTAAATCAGCGTTAAAGATAGCTAAAACAAGAGGACTTTCTCCATCATTATTGGCTCTATTAATATCTAATTCATGAGTAATTAAATGATGATTCAGCAAAATATTTACGGTATGAACACTATCATTCAAGATCCCCGCTAATAAAGGAGTAGTACCATTTTGATTAACTATATTTAATTGGCGATGAGGCACTTGCAGCAAGTGGATTAATAGAACATAATCATCGTTTACTAATACATGGTGCAACGCAGTATTGCCCATATTATTTTGGATATTTATATCTGCTCCACGAGCGCGCAACGCATTAACCATCTCCACATTTCCCTCATTTGCTGCAATCATATGCAGAGTATCCCCATGAGGAGCATAGCGTCTATTAATGTTAATACCGGTCTCATCCAAAAGGCGTTCCACAGTTTCTACGTCACGCTGTAAAACTGCTTGCACCAATTGCTCATGAATAGTAGGGCCTTGTGGCATAATTTCATCGATATGACGTTTTACACCTCTTTTTTCTTGTTCATGGGGAAAATTTACCGCATTAACAACACAAGAAAATCCGATAAGAATCAACATCCCTTTCTTCATTTTTTAGCCTTTTTTGCATAAGCAATTTGTCCATTCCTACCAGGAGCTTTTAAGCTTGCTCGCAATGTAGTCATAAGTGATGATTCATCTTTTTTCTTTATAACTTCTGAAGTTTTTTCTTTTTTCTCTTTGCGAATTTTTTCTTTTTTAGTTGATTTGAGTGCCGTTTTTAATTGTTGCACAAAGGTATCTTTAAATTTTGTTAAATCAAATTTCTTTTTCGAAAGCGCTTGGATAAGATTTTGTGCGAGTTTTAATTCTGATGCTTCCACTTTTTTAGGTTGATTAGTAAGATTTGGAACTTCTTTAAGCGGACGAATTTCATACGCATAATTAAGAGTGGTTAAAAGCATTGTACTTTCATACGGGTTGATCACACATAGATATTGCTTTTCACGCATTACAAACATACCAATTGCAACCTTATCCGATTGCTCAAGAGCTTTCTGAAATAAATAGAACGAGTTTTGTCCTGCTTTTTCCGGCGCTAAATAATAGTGATGCTCAAGATAAATTGGTTCAATCTGATCTGTACTCACAAATTCTATGATAGAAATTGTTTCAGTGGTTTTAGGCTTGAGCACTTTTAACTTTTCTTGCGTTAAAATTGCATATGAACCACTCTCAAGTTTGAGTCCTTTTACCACATCTGGCCATGCCACCTCTTTTTTACAATGATTACACCATCTTCGATAAGCAATCGGTGTATGGCACTTATTATGCAATAAAGTGAATCCAATCGCATGCTCTTGCACAGCAGAATACAACCGTACCGGAATCGTAACTAAGCCGAATGAAATTGATCCTTTCCAAATCGATTTCATTTTATCGCCCCCTGTTTGGCAGCAGCATTTTGCAACATTTTTACTATGAGATCTTTATTGCCTGTAGTAAGTTGCTCTGCATAATAAAGCGCAGTATGCCCCTGATCATTAGTAGCATCAACGCGCGCACCGGCTTCTAATAATCTTTCTATAGTTTTAGCTTTTGCTTGATGCACTGCCTTAATTAAAAGTGTATTTCCGTTTCTTCCTTTAAGCTCTAAATTTAATTTTGGAAGCAATAAAGAAAGTCTCTCGCGTGCATCCACATCTGAAACCACAGGAGACCCATTCGATGCTGAAAGTTCGAAAACTCCAAAAGAAGCGTAGAGTTCGGCATCCTCATCTTCCCAGGTAGTTTCTGCATTCACATCAATATCGCGTGCCACTAAATCCGCAACTATTTGTGTATTGGCAGCAAGCGCGTCATATAATAAATTTCCTGCTTCTGTTGTGAGATCCACATTCGCTAGATTCAAAAGCATTCTAAACATAGGATAGTTATTGCTCCTTATTGCAAAGTAAAGAGGAGTGAAAGTAATAACATCAGTAATAAAATTTACTTGAATCCGCACCTGCGGATCTTTTAATAGTTCTTCAACCACTTCGGTCTGATTTTTTTCTGCAGCATGCAATAAAGCACTATCTTCAACTATTCCACCGCGTATTATAAAAGGTGATGCGCCGGCACGCAATAATACAAGCGCTATGGAGATATTATCATATGATATCGCACGTAATAATGCTGTTTCGCCATTCTCATTTACATGATTAATTACTGGCAAACTATGTGGCAAAATAATATTGAATAAAGACAAATCTCCGGCACCCGCTGCGGCAAGTAATAACGTTTCTCGATTTATTGGGGTTGCAAAATTAAATTGCAACAAATACTGGTTTTGACCAGGTAATTTAGCAGCATTCAATAAAAATCGCGCAGCATCCAAATGCCTCTGATTTAATTGTTCAATAAGTTCAATAGTTACTTCTTTATCCAAACGTCTAAAATTGGGGGGTATTTCTCTTGCCTCTTGTATCAATGCATTATTCAGCCAATCTGCAGCGCTTTTGGTATGCAATACAAGGGCAACTTTGGTTCTATTATAATTAGTAAAACGCGCAGCTAAATCAGTAATTAATGCTTCAACAAATGCTGGATCATCCAATCTCGCACGATCTTCTTTGGATACCAATCGCTGTGAACGGATATTTTTAGCAATATTATAAAGCTTTTCAATGCCAAAGCCGGGAGCTGTGGTTAAAAAGTTTCTAATTTTTTCTTTTATTTCAGGTGAAAATTCTTGCAATAAAGAGGTTTTTGCAATGCGTTCTTCTTTTGGCACTGGAGCTTGTTCTAATTCCTCAATCTCACTAGCAGGGCGTTTTTTGCCTACATCAACCATAGGCATATCCATAGAAAAAGCTGATATACCTATTAATAAGACAAATATAGCTAGAATTAAACACTTCACTGCTACTCTCCTTAAATAAACTCTTATCTAGTTATAGGGTAACAGATAAATTTTCTATTTGTAAATATAGATGAAGTAATGGCTTAATTTAAGGATAATTTTATTGTATTTGCGATTTAGAATAAAAAAGATCTTATTGCTCATGTGAAAGTCACATCAATAAGATCTTTTTTGGGTTGTAATTATTACTTACTATTTTCAAATAGCTTCTTCATGGATGCAAAAGATCCAATTAAAGAGCTTGCTTCATACGGCATTAAGATAAGCTTATCATCTTTTCCGGCCATCATTTCAGGAAGCACTTTCATATATTGCTGAGCAATTAAATACGGCATTGGATTTCCATCGGGCATCACTGCTTTTACTGTATCAATTGCTTGTGCCTCGGCATGCGCAATCATGGTGCGCGCGCTTGCTTCTGATTCAGCAGTAATCAATCGCGCTTGAGCTTCACCTTTAGCACGCAGAATATCAGATTCTTGAATTCCTTCAGCCCGCAAAATTGCCGCTGCTTTGGTGCCTTCTGCTTCAAGGATCAAGGCACGGCGATCACGCTCGGCACGCATCTGCTTTTCCATGGCGTGCTTGATATCTGCAGGTGGATTTACTTCTTGCAGCTCAACCCGATTTACTTTCACACCCCATTTATCGCTGGCCTCATCTAAAATCACGCGCAGTTTTTCATTGATAAAATCTCGTGAAACAAGTGTTTGATCAAGATCCATGGCGCCAATCACATTGCGTAAAGTAGTTTGCGTGAGTTTTTCTATTGCTTCGGGCAGATTAGAAACTTCATAAATTGCCGCTTTAGGATCGGTAATTTGATAATAGAGCAACGCACTTATCTCCATGGTCACGTTATCTTTGGTGATCACGTTTTGTTTGGGGAAATCATACACCGATTCACGCATATCAATACGCGTTACATACTGGGTAAATCGCTGATATCGCTTATTATCATGCGCAATTAAATGGCTCCAAACTGCTCCGCGTGTGCTTTCTAAAAAGGGAATTACAATATGCAATCCAGGCCCCATAGTGCGATCATACCGGCCCAGGCGCTCAATAATAATCGCCTCGGCCTGGCGCACCAGATATACCATCTTACTAATAAAGACAAGCAGTGTAATAAACCCAATGGCAAAGAGAATTGCGTAGGTTCCATACATCATTATGATATCCATATGAAACTCCTTGAAGTAAATGTTAATTATGCGGTTCCACGATCACATGTGCACCACGCACCTCAACGATTTTCACCTTGCTGTGCAAGGGCAATGAAGCATGCAAAGAACGTGCCAACCAAAGCTGGCCCTGGATTTTCACATATCCGGGAGCATCTAAGCTGATGGGAGCCGTTACAAGCGCTTCTTTACCCACCAAGGCATATACATTGGTGTGATGCGAAAAACCGTGCATTTTTTTTAAAATCTTTTTTAAGAGCCAAAGGGCACAAAAAGTTGCGATAAAAAATATCGTCATCTGCTTTACAAATACATAGTGATAATAAGCGGCAAGAGCTGCTACTAAAGAACCAAAAGATAAAGAAAGGAAAAAGAGAAAAGATGGATGCCCGATTTCTATGGCAATAAAAACAAGAGATAATGATGCCCAGAGCATTGCAAAAATGTTCATAATGGGCCCTTTTTGTAAGGATTACATATATTTCACCCCCATAGTAGCACCAACAAACTTATTTGCCAAGCATCAAATTAACAAAAAATCCTTTATCTAAGCTTCTTTTTCTACTCACTTGAAATCAATTAATTTCTACCTGTATAATTATAGTAAAATAATAAAATGCTTTAAATGCCGTCTATTTTTACAACTAGAATACATGGCACTCAGGAGATAGCTATGAATAAACAAACTTTACGCAGAAGCATATTGCTTGTCTTTGCGATTTTTTGCCTAGCAAAAGCAGATGAAGTGCTCACTATTGTAGGTAAATCCGCACCCCAATTTACTGCTGAAGCCGTAGTTGATGATGAAATCAAAAAAGTTTCATTATCGGATTATGAAGGTAAAAATAAAATTCTCCTATTTTATCCGGCAGATTTTTCTTTTATTTGCCCCACTGAATTATTTGCTTTTCAAGAAAAAATTGAAGAGTTTAATAAAAGAAACACCGTAATTTTAGGTATTTCAGTTGATCAAGTGTATACTCATCAAAAATGGCTTGAGATTCCGCGCAATCAAGGCGGTGTGCAAGGCATTTCATATCCACTCATTTCTGATGTAAAAAAAGAGATTTCACGAGATTATGGCACACTTAATGAAGCGCACGGAAATGCGTTTCGTGGTCTTTTTATAATTGATAAAAATAATATTGTACAAGCAGCAATGATTTACAATGAGAGTATTGGCCGAGATATTGCTGAAGTATTGCGTGTTTTAGACGCAGTTCTATTTACACAAGAACATGGACAAGTATGCCCTGCAAATTGGGCCAAGGGCCAAAATGGCATAACTCCCACGCAAAACGGTCTTAAAGAATATTTAAAAGAAAATGAAGAAACCCTTAAGGATCAAACTCATGAATCTGAATAAATGGTCTAAAAAAATTAGTTATGCATGCTTGGCCTTACTCATAACTTCAAGCAACGCAGCAACAAACAATGGCGCCATAAAACAAATAAATACTACGGCAGAATTTGATAAACTGCTCAAAAAAAATAAGCTTGCAGCAGTACAATTTTTTAATCCTACCTGCCCTGTATGTATGGCATTTAAGCGAAAAGGAATTTTTGCCAAAGCAGCCAAGGCTCTTCCTCATATTGCATTTGCAATGACGAGTTCTGATCAAGGAGCAAATTTACATAATGAATATAAAGAAGATATTAAAGGATTTCCTACCTTCATTTTTTTTAGAAACGGAAAGAAGGTTGGAGTCTACACCGGCTATGTAGAAGCCCCACTATTTATTAAAAAAGTAAGTGATATTTTTAGCACAGCAGAATTAAAAGAATCTGAAACTCCCGTTGAATACGAAAAAGGCTCATAATGCGTTTAGTGCGTTGGATTATTATTCTTTCAAGCATTGCTTATTGGTATTCATTATTCTCAATGGATGAACCACTTTCATTTCAACATTCAAAAAAACGTGCTTTACCAACAGAAATATTGCAAGAAGAGGCATGGAAAGAATTGCCACTTGAACAACTTCATACATATCCGTCAACCGCAAAAAGCTTAAGAACACTTTCAGAAGAAGATGTTTACAATACCATTTCATATATTACTTCGATAGGAACACAAAGTGAAAAGCTAGAAGATGCATTAGTAAAGGTTAATAAATTGCTTGCCGAATTTCCTGAAATTAATACCATTGAGCACTTCAAAACTATTTCAAAGACATTAACCAAACAGTTTCTTAGACCTCAAACTTCTTGGCTCTATATTGCAGCAAAACTAAACTATCCTCCTACTATTCAAACATTTTCGCTCCTCGCCACCGATAAACACTCCAAGCAACACGAAAAATACTCCGCCATAGAAAAAAGCATTGAACTTAATGATATACCAACATTGCAAGCCATGTTAAATAATCAAAACTTTAAAAAGCTCTTTGCAAAAACGAAGCGTGACTCACATGATTTCATTCTTACTAATCTTGCAAGAAAAAATAACATGCCGATATTAAAACTGTTTTTGGAGGCAGGAGCAAATCCTGATGCACAATTTATGGGCAGATCTCTTCTTCAAAACGCAATCCCACATTTATCCATGATTGGCATGCTTATTGG
>BTUB01000053.1:0-8833 GCA_045863215.1 Candidatus Babeliales bacterium
TCAACGAGTACGGATTCGCTTGCGAACATTTCTCTCGTGTCAAAAACAGCAAGTGAAACTCAGTCTAAAGAAACACCCCATCATTCTCCTTCTTCCAAGAAAAAACTACATTTTGAAACTTTGTTTATAGATAAAAACTTATCCAGTTTAATTACTAATTTTGATCAAGATGCAGAAACGGCACTAGCGGATGGCGATGTAAATAAATTTCAAGAAATCTATAAACGCATTGAAAGCCCTCGTGCAAAACAAGAAATATTAGCAAAAGCAGAAAAATTAAGAGGACTTGATCCGAGCTTTTGCCACATACTCGTATTGCTTTCCAAACCTTAATATACTTTTTTAAGATTTGACGTGCCAATGAGCGGTTATTATCGAATACTGACATTTTCTTTTAATCTGCTCTTGTGTCACCGTTAAAATATGTAGCCACGTATTACAAGGCCGGTAAAAATCATAAATTATCCCCATGGCAGCCAAGCGTATTTGCAAATCATACATGGTTTCAGCTTCAAACACTTTTAATAAATTTTCTTTACACATAAAAGAGAGAAGTTCAGTTTGATTTAATTTTTTAGATAGCTTTTTTTCTGGCGCTTGAACACTCCAAAATTGATCTGAAGCGACCGAAATATATCGGTTTAAGAATTTTACCTGATTATCATCGGGGAAACGATTCATGTAATCTCTTACTTGTGCATCTAACGTTGTACGCAACAGCAATCCTATATATCTGCGCTGTTGTTCTGAGGGCCCATTATCCATCGCATAGAATAAAGAGAAGGCTAACATGATCACAAAACTAGATTTGCTGCTCATGGCAGCTCTCCTCTTTACTAACAAAAAGATTATTATAGTTATCTTTGTTTTTTGAACTCTTCGTGTCTACCCACCATTTTTCGATCCTCTACTCGTTTATCTTTTTCTTTTCGCAAATTTGCATACATTTTATCAATTACATTATCCAAGACTTGATAAATTTTAGGCCCCTCTTCATGTGTCACTAAATCATAATTAGGGGACTTAAGTAAAAATTCAATACGATGATGCGCATGAATTTTGCTCGGTTTAATGATAATTTCCATATAAATAGGAGAACGTTCGTGCTCTAAAAAATGTTTAATTTTAGCCAGCTGATCATGAATATGCTGCTCCATGATGAGTGATGAATCAGCATTTTGAAAGGTGATTTGAATAGTCATAGTATCTCCTTGAGTAGTAACTTGCCTTTAGTTTTGAGTTTACTCCAATCGAACACCAGATGGCAAATACTCATAATGGTTGGCGTAATATTATTTTCTATGGTAGAAATACCTAGATTCTAAATTTAAAGGAGATTTTATGAAAGGGTATTTTCTTTTCTCAACTCTCTTAGCTCTTGCACCATCAAATTGTATGGAAAAACCTGCTACTGGTAATGACATTAATAAAAAAGAACTTCTTGCTTTAATTAAAGCACACGATGCAAGCAATATACTTAACGCCCTTCAACATCGTAAGGCAGCTCAAACAATCGATAATGAGATACTCAAGCAAGCAGAAAAAGAACACAAAGAATATATGAAGAATAAACAATTGCATGAATCGGTAAAACTTAGCAAAACATGGTCAATTGTAGTAATGCTCACAAAAGCAATTCCTGATAAAACTCAAAAAAAAGAGAAAAGTTCTTCAAAAAGAAGTGGTAAATCTCATTCACATATTGTACGTGTTTCACGCAGCGAATATATCGATTCTCCTAAATTACGTTTGCTTCAATTAATAAAAAATAGTGATCTTGAAAATTTGAGACAATTTATTCACAGCGGAGGAGATCGCTTTATTACTGAAAAAATGCTTAGCCTTGCCAAAGATAAAGCAGATGGCCGAGAAAAATCTTCTCTTAAAGAAATACAAATTGTAGAACTACTTCATGCACATGCACCTAAAGAAATAAAATCTCAAATGAGATTAGCTATTCCTCTTAATCTGAATTGAAAAAAACAATTACATCTTGAAGGAAAATTATGAAAAAAATATTGATGTTACTTACTTGCATCAGCATTGTAAGTAATCCCATGTGCTTCAGAAAAGCAAAATCAAAAAAAGCAGAGCGCGCGGCACAATCAAAAGAACCTGAATTAGATCTATCCAAAGACTTACTTATGCAACTTATAAACAAATCTGACCTCAATGGCATTAGAACATTTACTCAAAAAGGTGGAGTAAAATTTATTGATGAAGAAGCTTGCACTCTGGCTCAAACCAAATTTGAAGCTACCGGAGTCAAGGATCCTGCACAATGGTCTAAATGTAACGAATTTTTAGTGAAGGTGATGGTTCAGGCGCTTGCACCAAGTGAAGTTAAACAACAATTAGGATTGCCAGTTGATGATGAGTAATATTAGGATGGCTTACGTGTTAAAAATTTAATGGGACATCCCATAAGATTATATTCAGAACGCATAATATTATCAAAAAAGCCAAGCTGACCCGACCCAAACCATTCAGGCGTTTCAGTGATAAGCACCAGAGTAATCGGATTACTTGCAATCTGCTTTACGCGTTTTACATGCAATACCATCTGCTGATGATACAATGGCTTATGGCGCAATGCTTCTTTGAAAAGCATGGTAAGCGCATCATCATCAAATTTTTGCAAAGAACGCTCGTATACTTGCTTTGCTAAAGGTAAAACTTTGCCAATATTTTTACCCGATTTGCATGAGATATGCATTTGAGGAACTTTTTTCAAGAAGTAATCATACACTTCAAGACTAAAATCCATATCTTTTTTTGCTTCCTGATCTGAAATATCATCTTTATTAAATAAGATGATCAGAGATTTATAGTGTTCAAACACATAGAATGCCAATTTTAATTCTTGATCAGCAATCGCATGTTCTGAAGCATCAATGAGAAGCAAAATCACATCTGCTTGATCCACTGCGCGAAATGCACTTTTGACCATCATAGTCTCAAGTGTTTCATCTATCTTACGTTTTCTACGAATTCCCGGAGTATCGGTAAGTAACAGATCTTGTTGATAAAAAGTAATTTTTTGAGCCACGGCCTCACGTGTGGTTCCGGCCACGGGACTAACAATTGCTCGTTCTTCCTGAGCAAGCAAATTTAATAATGATGATTTACCCACATTCGGCTTGCCAAGAATTACAATCTTACAGCCTTCTTCTTCTTTTTGAATAACCGGCTGCGGTGTTGGTAATGCAACACATATTTCATCAAGTAAATTACTAGATGATGAACCATGCAATGCCGAGATAAACACAATAGGCTTTATTCCTAGACGTTCAAACTCGTATCTATGCTCTTCAGTGGCTTTATTATCAGATTTATTTACCACCAAAATTATTTTTTTGTTTAATTTTCTGCACGCTTTAGCAACTTCACGATCCTCGGTGGTTACTCCCACCGTGCCATCAACCACCAAGAGAATTACATCCGCTTGCTCAACCATTTTAAGCGCAAGTTGACGCACCTGTTCATTAATTTCATCCGTTGATTTACGCAAACTAATTCCACCGGTATCAACCAGTTCAAAGGTATATTCGCGCCAAGTGACCGTATCTTTAATCACATCGCGCGTTACACCTTCAAAATCAAAGGTCATACTTTTAGCATTTACTGAAAGACGGTTAAAAAGAGTCGATTTGCCAACATTCATACGTCCAACAATAACTACGCGTGGTAATTTCATACGAGCTCTCTTATTTGGGTGATTGTGCCAGGAAAATGGCGTAAGATTAAATTAACTTGTGGCCACTGCACACTATTTGAAACATCAATTTTGGGTTCATTGAGAATCATGGGAGCAGCACGAGTGGATCGTGAGCTATATGCCTGATACTGATTTCTGGGTTTTTCCATCGGCTTGGCTGCGAGAGCTGCTATTTTTTCAGGAACAGCAACCTTAGGAGTCACAGTTATTGTGTGCTCTACTGTTTCTTTCATTTGAGTGAACTGGGGAACAAGCTCTACCACATGACCCGTTATTTTTTCAAATAATGGTGTCCACTGAGCGCGCGTAGATTCAATAATATCGCTAAAAAAGGTAAGTTGTTTTGGAAAATCCACCAGCATTTCTTTTTTTTGAGTATCATAAGAACGCAATGTGCCCTGTTTAAAAATAGAGCTTAATAATGGATCATGTAGAACATCTACTTGTGCAACTAATCGTACCCACAAAGCAGCATTCTCGTCATCATAACTTGGATCAATATTTTGCGTTTCTTCTTCATCTTCATCCTCTTCTTCCAGCGCTACTAATTCAGAAGACTCAGAAACGGCCGGCTGGGCGGCAGCCGCAGGAATGCTAGAATTACTATTACTTTCATTCTTCTGGCAAATACGTAATAATAATACTTCAAAAAATGCATATTGCGCTGTGGTTTTACGAAATAAAGGCTCATTGCTATAAAATAGTTCAAGCAAGGCCGTCATATATTTTAAGGATTTACCCCGAGTTAAAAACTGAAGCTGCGCAGTATAATCAGCGAATTGGCGTGGGCTCACTCCATTTTTTATCCAAATAGAAGCTCGAATCAAATCAGTAATTCGCTGCCATAAAAATTCCGTGGAAAATGTTTCTAGTGATTCTTGCTGCGCAAACGCCAAGAGTTGAGCCGGTCCTTTGTGCAGCACAATTTCAAATAAATGAAGCAATCGCGAATCATCTAAATGGCCAAGCACCCGATGCACTGTCTCTTTAGTAACACGTGGATCAGAAAATCTCACTTGCTCCAATAAATTAAGCGCATCTCTAATTGATCCAGCAGTTTCTTTAATAATTAAACTCAATGCCTGTTCATCAGCATCAATATGCTCAGCTTTGCATACGGCAACTAAATGATTCAAAAGTGGAGATTCATCAACAGGCTTAAAATATAATTGAAAACAACGAGAACGAACCGTATCAATAATTTTTTGCGTATCAGTGGTCGCCAAAATAAAAAGCACACTTGAAGGCGGTTCTTCCATTAATTTTAAAAACGCATTAAATGCCGCTTTACTGAGCATATGCGCTTCATCAATTAAATAAATTTTTTTGCGTCCTATTAATGGCAATAGCGCAGAAGAATCTATAATCTGACGAACATTATCCACACCTGTATTCGATGCAGCATCAATCTCGATAAAATCAGGATGTTTGCCTGCCATCATAGCAGTGCATGAATTGCATGCCAAACAGGGTACGGAACAATTTTTAGGATCTTTTTGAAATTGAGGAAGTTGCTCACAATTTATCGCAGCAGAAAATACACGAGCAGTACTGGTTTTACCGCATCCTTTTTGCCCTGCAAAAAGATAAACTGGAAAATAATGGTTAAGATAGAGACTATTTTTGAGCATGCGAACCGAAAGATCCTGACCAATAATTTGATCGAAGTTCTTGGATCTCCACTTACGCGCAAGATTTAGATTGTGAGCTTCCATAGGAACCCTAATAATCCATTGTAAAACATATGATGCAATTGCACATTACTCAAAAACGGAGAAACAAGTACAAGACTCATCACCCCTGCTGCTTCCTTTCAGACCTGACAGATTCTGTGATGCATCCTTACTTGTTTCCCCTATTTTTATCCGTTTAGCTTTTTCAGCTTTGCCGGACTTTATTTATGTTCTATGCTAAACATCACCAAAGCATAGATAAAACGAGTCGGCCACCCGCTGGGTTGAGCAAGCAGCCTAATTTTTGAAACTTATTATCGTTTCGATTATTTCAAATTTAATGACGAACGTCTGGCTTAGCCGCCCTACTCCGCTCGTGAAACGAGCTTCGAAGGGCATACTTTCCTCCTACGCATAAAGCTTCGGAGGACAGACGCTTTTATTTAATGTAAATACATTTAAAAAAGCGACCGTGTCCGCTATAGCCTTGGCGACGGCGAAAGTATGGTGGAGAGAGAGGGATTCGAACCCTCGATGCCTTTTTCAAGACATACACGATTTCCAATCGTGCTCTTTCGACCACTCAGACATCTCTCCATTTATTCTGTCGATCTTTTAACACGTCCTACTGCTGGACGACGCAACCCTTTTGAACGTTCATCATCAAAACTTCTTTTACGAGGAGCTGCCGCATTTACGCTTTCTGTTTTTTTACCTGAGCGACGCTTTTGATCCCCTTCTTCTTCAGCGCCCACTTCAATAAATGAAAGATCAATCTGTTCTTTGCCTGCTTCTTCAACCTTTTGTTCAACCGGTTTAGTTTGTGCAACCGCTACACCTTTTCGTGCACCTTCTGCCAAATGATCAACTACCAGCTTGATTGCTTTTGGCGCATCATCATTGCCAGGAATCACAAAATCAACCAATGAAGGGTCTGCATTCGTATCAACCAATGCAACCACAGGAACCCCCATGCTTGCTGCTTCTTTAAGCGCAGAACGTTCTTTAAGAATATCAATTAATACAATCGCGCCCAATGGCCAATGCAAATTACGAATTCCACCCACATTTTTATTAAGTCGCTCAACTGATTTTTGGATTACGTTTAATTCTTTTTTGGTGTAGTGAGGATATTTTTCAGCCTTTGCCAAAACATCTTCAAAATGCAATAACTTGGTTCTCGATTTGGTTACTTGAGAATAGTTGCTCAGTGAACCTCCTATCCATCGATGAGTAACATAAGGCATCTTAAGCGATGTTGCTACTGCCTGAATAATATCTTGCGCTGGCTTTTTAGTTCCTACCCACAAAATTTGCTTGCCTTCCGCTGCAACGGATTCTAAAAATTTTGTTGCTTTTTCTAGCTGATGAGCCGTTTTTGAAATATCAATAAGGCTTACACTATTCTTGGTTCCCCAAATGTAAGGGTCCATTTTAGGATTTCTACGGGATTTTTGATGTCCCCAATGAATACCTGATTTAATTAATGACTCAAAAAAAGATCTTTGTTGATCTGCCATGGATAGGTCCTTTAAGGGTTATTTTGCACTTTCAAAGGCATAGGCATAAGTACCCAGAGGCCACCCTTGATTTAAGAGTGCATGTTATTAAAAATATATTAGCATAAATTGTATCAAAATAAGGGGATAAATCAATAAGAATTGAGTTATTCCTTCTCCAATCCTATTACCTCTTTAGCCGCAATAGCCTTTTCAAACCGAATGCCCAAAAGATACGCAGCAAAAGTCCAAATAGTGATAACCCCAGTAAAGAAGAAGCAATAGGCACTAAAAACCCAGTTTTGCCCTAAATATTCGGCAAACATATTAAAGGTTGAACCCCCGGTTTTAGCAAATTTGGTACCAAAAGCATCGATCCAGGATTTTGATTTAAATTTGATTTCTTTTACCGTTGGAATATAAAGGCTTTCTCTTACCGGATAGCTAAATCCATAATTTATTGCCCGCATGATTATAAATACCGTCAGCAATCCAAATCCGGTATAGTTAAACATGAAATAAAACAATAAAAGCCCAGTGGCAATAGGAATAAGTATCAAACACAAGCGCTCTCCCAGTTTATTCATCAATGTTTTAGTTCCTAAAAGAGAAATTAAAAAACCGGTAAGATGAGTGAGAAAAATAATTTTAAAAAGAAAGCTACTAATATCTGCAACGCTGGTAGAGTTTGCCTGCGCAATTACTACCCGTTGATAACTCAAAACAGTATTAATCATTTCATAAAAGAAAACCATACAAAAAATACCCAAGATATATGGGTATTTTATAAACATGGCAAGGCCTGCCAATAATCCTGTCTTTTGGGTTCCCTCTTTGCTGCGCTCTTTTTCAACTTGATAGGCGGCTTCATATCCGTGCATAAATCTGCCCGATACATTTTTCATGAGAGCCATTATCACAAATGGAACCACCAATACCATTGCAGCCGAAAAACCTAATAAGAGCTGATGCCGCGCGATATCGGAATTTACATAATTAGCCAAAGGATTTGAATGACTCAAAATCACCCAGGCCAATCCCGCGCTGAGCATACCTCCTAACTTTGATCCCGATACCATAAGACCATAATTTTGCTTTGCTTCTTGAGGATCGGTAATAGAGTTAGCAAACGCCCAGAAAACACTCACCATAAATGGTGAATAGCCCTCCACAAAGAAATAAAAGAGCCATCCAAACCATCGGTAAGGACTTGTATCAGAATTTACTAAACCAATCGTAGGATGATTTAAAAGAGCAGCAAAAACAAGTCCAAAAATGCCATAAAATATTGCGTATACATATAACAAATGATATCTACGCAATCTATCAACCAAAAATGAATAAAAAAGAATTGCCGGTACCAATACAATCATAGTAAGAGTTTTGGCATAAGGAATATATCCTTTACCCACTACTGCCACAAAAATAGAATCTTTGAGCTCTTTGAGAATCGTATAAGATGCAATAATAAAGAAAAAAGCTACCGAAAGAAGTAATAATTTCAAACGTTCGTGCGGCGCAACATCAAACATTGATTTAAAGAGATTGGCAACTCGTAACCCCATGGACTTCCCTTCCCTCGCTTACACATCGAGGTTAACTGTTTTTTATTTTTCCACCACTTCTTTGCTACACTCCAACTTTTATGGAAAAAGAGCCCTCTAAATAACATCTAGAAGGCCCTTTTTATTACAATATCATGAAGATTGATGCATTACTAGCACACAACTTTATTATCCGCAACTGCTTTTTCATAGGTTCTACCCAAATACAGCGCTACTAATACCCATGCACCCAACAATCCGATTGATAAGTAAGAGCTGATTGCAATATATGCAGCCAATCCCTTTGCTGAATCACCGTACCAATTTTGGAACGGTTTTTTGAGCAAGTTAATGCCCGATCCGGCAGCTTTGGAGCTACGGGAACCAAAAGTTTCGATC
>BTUB01000054.1:0-8599 GCA_045863215.1 Candidatus Babeliales bacterium
TCTAAGACTTCCGCAATATGTTTCAGTTCTTCAATTAAACTGTGTTTTTCCTTTGCATCAGATTGAAGTTCTTCATAATATTTGTACACTTGAGCTTGCGAAAACTGCACTTTTTGATGCAGAGAGCCTATATTCTTTTCATCCAACTTACATTCTTGCTCTTGTTTGGCATAGTGTGTATTTAGGGATGCTACCAAATCACGATGATTTTGATCAACTTTGTGACTCATAGCATCAATTTGATCTGCCATATTTTGATTTGATTTTGCCAAAGCATCATTAGCATTATTTAGGCTGACAAGAGCTTGAGCCATTTGATTTTTAAGTGTTGCCACCTGCCGGCTATTATTTTCTAGATTTACCTTATTAATTTCTTGTGATCTGTGTATGGCATCTAAATTATTATAATGTTCCAAAAATTGAGCCTCTTGCTTTTCTTGAAACATGCGACTTCTATCTTCAAGAAATACCAAATCCTCAAAGTTAGCTTTCGATTTGGCAAAAATTTCTTGTTGTGTTTCCTGTGTTGCCTTAAGCAAAAGTTCTGCCGCCGAAAGTTCTTTTTTTAGTTCGGCTTGGATTATTCGCGCATCGGCTTTAGTTGCAGGTAAATGCGGAGAAATATAGTTATAAGCCATTGAAACCGGCCGAGAGATCCAGCTTGGCATATAGTGAGCAATCCATCCTGTGGCAAAAGCAGAGTTTGTTAAAGCCAGAGCACAGATAATGGCTGCTGTTTTACAGGTAAGAACTTTCATAATTCCCCTAATTATAGATATAACTTCCATTTACTTTATTGAGTATATCCAAAGTAAAGGATTTGTACACTTTTAAGACCTACAAAAACCCCTAAAAATAGCCATTTTAACCTGTAAATATTTCTAATAGAATATTTTATACGGCGTAATTTGAAGAAAAAATTACAAAAAAAAGACCCGACTAAAAGCCGGGTCCTAGATAGGCTAATAACCTAAAATAACCTATTTTTTCTTTTTTCGGAGCATTGGAAGTCCGGTTTTCTTGTTTTCCATCACTTCATAGCCTGCCGGAATTGCATCAAGGGAATTTTTACCTTTTTCACCTGCAAAGTAGTAAATTCTTTGCTTTCTTTTGCCTGCCAATACTACTTCTTTAGTGTGCAAATAGTAGGTTTTTCCGCTTTTTTTGGATTTTACACTGTATGCCATTAAAGACCCTTTTTTGGTTTGAGGTTAAATATACCCCTCTAAGCTATGAAGACCATACCTGTAAAGTCAAGAAAACATGTACCTCAAAAAATGACCAAAAAAAACCATCGCACTGACCGAAATCAATGCGATGGAAAAAAGGAGAGTAGTAATGAAGCCTAGATTAAGTAATTTAAGATTAGGATATATTTCAAGAATGTCAACTTTATTAATTTTTAAATAACTAATAAATTCAACATTATCTAATCTTAAGTTACTAATAACTTATCTTAATACTTTATACTTGTCAACGGGATAAAAATAAAAAAAGCTTAATTTGGGTCAAAATATTCAATTAGTAACTTTTACAAGATGGGCACCCCGTGCAAGAAGCTCCTCATGAAGCACTCCATGCTGGGTAGGAACAGTAAAAATGAGTTGAATACCTAGATCAGTTAAAAGTGTAACCAGATGGCGGGCCTTATCGTGATCAAAATCGGTCATAAAATCATCAAGAAGTAAAACAGATTTTCCTTTAAGTGCTTGCAGCGATTTTACTTGCGCGGCTTTTAAAAGAAGAATAATGAGCTTTTGCTGGCCACGTGAAGCAAACGTGCGGGAGCTTACCTCTTTGAATCGAATAGAAAAATCATCCAAATGGGATCCAAACAATGAGCGATAAAAACGCAGTTCATCATGGTACAAATTTGGATTTTTTTCTACAAATTCTTGGTAACTTATTTGATAATTCTTTTTAGCGCTATAACTAAATTGAATTTCGAAACTGCTATTAAAATAGATACTAATGAGTTCTTTAATCTCTTTTTCTAATAGTTCAAGAGCCTCAATGCGTGCTTGGCTAATTTGCTTGCTTATGTTCCAGAGCTGCTCGGTCCAAAGTTCATATGATTCTTGAGAGCCTCCTCGCTTAAGAAGCGCATTTCTATTATCAATAATATCACGCACCCTTCTACTAAGTGCCGCATGCTCAGGATGAGCCAAAATAAGAGCCTGATCAATAAAAATACGCCGCAAATCAGGCCCCTCTTTGATTAAAAGAAGATCATCTTCATTGAGGGTAATAACGCGATAATAATCAAGCAGCTCTTTATAGGTTGAAACGGCTTTTTCATTGATTTTCACCAAACGTTTTTTGTTGCTAAAACCTACTTGCAAATCATATGACTCATTTTTATCTGCATGCACCCGCGCTTTAATAAAAAAAGTATCGGTTCCAAATCGTACCAGCTCGGCAGGAGAATAGGTGCGAAATGAGCGCAAATAGCAAATATAGTGCAATGCTTCGAGTAAAGACGTTTTACCAGTTCCATTTAAACCCTCGATGAGAATAATCGAGTGATCAAGCTCAAGCTCGAAGCTGGTAAAACAGCGGAAATTTTTAAGTTGCACATGAGCAATACGCATGCTAATTCGTTGTTGGCGATACTGGCATCACTAAATAGGTAAGGTGGCTCTGCTCAGTATCAGTTTCAAAAATAATCGGGCGTGAAGAATTTTTAAGATAAAATTTTAATTTATCATCAGAAAATGCCTGTAAGCCACTCAGCAAGTATGGCGCATAAAAGCGCACATCAAGTTTGCTTCCGCTAAACTCATGCAGAGCAAGAGCTTCTTGCAATTTGCCCACTTCTTTATTTTGCATTGATACATTCAAGCGCTCCGGCTCAAAGCCAAAATTGGTCGCAATAAACTGGCCCGAAAGCAAACAAGAAGAACGACGCAATGTTTTTACCAATTGCGAGCGATCAACGGTTGCTCCGGTAAATCCTTCCTTATTCAAAATTGGCGCGTATTGCGGAAAGGGATCAGCGAGTAACTTAGTAAAGAAATTGAAAGATTCACCCGAAAATACTAATTGATTGCCACAAATACCTAAGAAGATCGTGCCTTCTGGCGCGCCCTCTAATAGTTTTTTCACTTCAAAGATGGCACGTCGCGGCAACAACCACTTTTTATTTTCCGGCAGGGTATATTTAGTGGTACTAATTTGTGCTAAACAGTGCCCATCCGTAGTAGTCATTTTAAAATCAGCTTCAGAGATTTCTAAATAAAGTCCATTAAGTGCTTGATTAGCATTATTCTGCGGAATTAAAAAAGCCACCTTATCAAGCATCTCAAGTAAAAATGAGGAGCTCAATTGCATCAAATTTTCAATACGCTCAGGAAATGGTGGAAATTCTTGTGCGTCTTTAATATTAAGCGCCAGATCCACCGATCCTGCTTGAAGTGTAAGCTGATTATTATCAAAATTAAAGGTGATATCACCTTCTAATTCTTTTACTAAATCAAAAATTCTTCTGCCTGAAACTAAAAATGAACACGGTTGATCAATCGTGCTATTTTTTACTAAGTAGCTTGATTGCAAGCTAATTTCTAAATCAGTACTTTTTAATACTAATTCTTTATGCCCTACGGCAAACATAATATAGGTGGTGGCATCTAATGTAGTACGTTTAGTACAAATGGGTTGCATCGCTGCAAGCAGCGATAAAAATGGTTTTTGTTCTACAACAAATCTATTTTCCATGGAAATACGACCTTTAATAATTGGCAAATTCTTATTCAAAGATAGTATAGCCAGCACTGATTTTTTTGCTATGATTTTTGCACTGAGCTAAAAAAAAGCAGTCCAAGCATTCATGGTGAGTGATAGGCTGGATGTATCCGGCCTTCGTAGCCACTATAATATAGTTGAGATGCATATACTGGAACTACGGCGGAGTAGGCTCGAACCATACTTGCCAAAACCCCTCAATATGATAAAATTACTAATAGGAAGTATTTTTATAAGAATGGAGGAAATGAGGTATGAAATACATTAAAACTGCCCAAAAATCCTTGTATGTATCGATTTTAGGCGCATTTTTGGCATCGGGCAGTTTATGCCAGGCCATGGAAACCTATGTTGCCATGAATGAAGGTAAAACCGCATTCTTGCCTCCACAAAATTCTGTCACCTTTAAGACAGATCAACTTGAAGGCTGTGTGGTTATCTTATTAAACCTTGAGCATAGCAATAGATACAAAACAACTGCTATGACCCATTTTTCACACGATAAAAAATCATACAATAAAGACTATCTAAAAAATTTGTTTGCTCATTTAGCACAAGCCAATCAAATAGAAACCATACAAAAAGCATTTTGCATTATTATTCCGCCGGGCATCAAAAATGGTAATCAGCTAGAACCAATTCTCGATAAAGAATGGAAAGATTTGATTGTTGAAACAATTCGAACAGCTATTCCTTCAATCACCATTCAAGTAAAACCATACTTATTTAACATCGGTAAAAGTGCGGTCGAATACTGCGTTGCAAACAATCGATCAAAAATCACAATCATTAATAAATCACACCAAGAAGATCTTGAAAATCATGATCAACTATTAGTTTCTCACAGTTATAAACATGTATCTTTTTGCCAAAGGTGGGCTCCACTTTTAGTAGCCATGGGTGGAATAACTGCATATTTTATTTCTCAACTCAATTAGGATTTACATCTACCTCGTTTTGCTTTAAATTCATCTTATAATATTAACATTTCGTTTATGGACATCATATGAAATTGCATTTTATATTTTTACTTTCATTAACCATTTCTGCAACGAATAGTTTGGAGCGTTTCGCACCGTTACCTGCATTACCTTTGGCGAATGAAGGCGTATTAATTAGTTTTGAACAACTGCCAAATCCTATTGAACCCGCACCTATGATGCCCCTTAGATTGTGGCAAAAACCCCAAGACAAAGCTCGTCTAGAGCTGCCTTTGGTGGAAGCTAAAATCAGATCTTTAGAAAAAAAACATGATAAAGAAAAGAAAGCTTTCAACGAAAAGAGAGAAACTATAGTAAATAGAGGTATGTTTGCCTTAGGATGCATTGCTGTATGCTATTTTATTAACAAATTTGTCAAAGATCAGGGCAAGTCTTTAAGTGTTTTAAATTATCCAGGCGATTTCTTTTTTAGAGGAATTACAACACACTTCCTTGAAAAACCATTATCTTTTTTCGAACAAGCAGTTAATAATTCTATCGAATATGGTTTTGTATTTTCAGGATTACTAGGCCTAAAATACTCGGCACATACATTATGGCAACTACCACATTTATTCAAAACACCAAAAGAATCTTCTGAATTACTAGCAGCTTGCCAAGAAAGAGCTCAATTATTATTAACTTTGCAACAACCAGAGCAAGCTCAGTCCCAAAATTAAAATTTTAGAATACTCAAAAATATGCTCACGATTTATGATCGTGGGTGTTTTTTATCATAAATTTTGCGTAAATGGCTAGTCTCAACGTGTGTATAAATTTGCACCGTAGAAAGATTTTCATGCCCCAGCAGCATTTGCAATGAGCGTAAATCAGCACCGCGCTTTAAAAGATGAGTAGCAAGCGAATGGCGCAGCTGGTGAGGGGAGATTGATTTTGGTAATCCTGCTTTTGCGCACAACTGTTTTAAAATTCCCCAAAATGCTTGGCGCGTAATTGGCCTGAGAGTTCCGGCGTATAAAATAGGAAATAGATAATCTGTTTTACGAGAATGAGAGAGGGTAGAGTGGTATTTTTCCAGATACTCCTTTAATGATATCCTCATGGCCTCGGGTAAAGGAACCATTCTTTGTTTTCCCCCCTTCCCTTCTACCTTTAGAAAACCACTATCCCATAAAATTGAACTGGTTAGCAATTGTGTGAGTTCAGTAATGCGCAATCCGGTAACATATAATAAATACAACATCACCCTATTACGCACCCCTATCGGGCTCGTATCTTGCTGACTTCCGGCTAATAATTTTTCAACATCTTGTTCTGAAAGATAATGGGGCAATTTTTTTTCTATTTTAGGAAAGGTAAGTTGTTCTGCCAGATTATCACTGTTCCATCGCTGATTTGCGAAATGGTAAAACTGTTTTAAGGTTGAAATTTTGCGCGCCATACTCGTAGCAGAGATATTCTCATTTTTGAGTATATGCAAAAATTCTTTAAGTTCTTTTAGTGAGCAATCAACAAAAGAAATCTGCTTTTTTTCTAAAAATTGAGCAAATTGCAGAATATCAGTGCGGTATGCAGAAAACGTATTACGAGAAACTCTTTTTTCAGTAAGCAAATAAGTAAAAAACTGCTCAATCTGCTCTTTCATGCACTTATCCTAATTTTATGCTACACTATACTATGACTAATTCGGCTTTTAGCATAAACACTCTCTGTTTACAATGCAATAAATAGGATTTAATCATGAAACACAGATTGTTAGTTTTATTATTACTCTCTCCATTTACAAGTAATGCAAGCTGGATCGAATTCAATTATCATACTTCATCTGATTGCTTTCAAACCGGCATCAAACGCGTATTTGTACCATTTCCCGGGATAGGCACAGTAGCATGTCTTAAAGATGCAATAAAACAATTACCTGACTATGAAAAAAGCGGTAACTTATTAGCCGGTCATTTGGCGGGATTATTTGCAACTGGCTGCATAAGTATGGCAGCTCTTATTATTGGCCTTAATGCAGGAATACCGGGATGCAAAGAAGTGCTTGGCAGGGAACTTGCACATTATTTTAAAATAAAATCGGTAAAAAATAGTTGTGAATAGGGTTATGCATCATTTGTGATGTTGAGTAAAGTGACGTCTTGAAGACACATGTGGTTGATGTATTTTTTTTAATTGAAAATTCTGATTTGGTTGATGAGGATACCCTTTTATTTGTTCCGCTTGAGATGCTGCTAAAACAACTTGATTTTCATGTGCAGATAGCAAAGAGACAAACATAAATACTTGCATTTGATTTTGCATAGCTTGAGTAGCATGTATTATAGAAATAGCTATATAAAATATCATCTGATTTTTTTTCATTACTACTCCACATTAATTAATACGATTTTGCGACAATAACATCAGAAATACTTGGCTTATCGCAGTTAAAACAGGCTTGGAATGTTTTCTCTTCAATTAAACAACGAGTAGTTGCTTTATAGTCACGCAATTTATCTTCACATACTCTATCACGACACCAACCGGTTTGATAAATGCCATTATTTTGATCAAGTATCGGGCCAAATTCAGCAAGTTTTGCCGATTTATGCCACCATGCTTGGCGCTTTTGTGTCGCTACTTGCAGCATTTGTGTTTGAATTTGTTCCAACAAAGTTGGGATTTCTTTCTCAAGTTGATCTAGTGCCATGGTAACTTTTTGGCTATCAATACGCTTGGTAAGCATCACTTGATTTTGAGCAAGATCACGTGGGCCTACCTCCATGCGAAGAGGAACTCCCTTGAGCTCCCATTGATAGAACTTAGCACCCGGTGTTTTTTGATCATCCGCATCTACATGCACACGAATACCTTTTAACGTTTCTTTAATTTTGTTTACCGCATTGAGTACTTCTTGCTCTTGCCCTTTTTTCAAAATAGGCACAATCACCACTTGAATCGGTGCAATGCGTGGCGGTAGATTTAAGCCTTTTTGATCGCCATGTACCATCACCACTGCGCCCACTAAACGAGTAGTTGCACCCCAACTGGTAAGATATGGATAAGAAAGCGCACCAGTACGATCTTGAAATTGCATATTAAATGATTTTGCAAAACTTTGAGAAAGCAGATGAGAAGTTCCCATTTGAAGTGCCTTACCATCCAGCATCACCCCTTCAAAGGTATATGTTTTGGTAGCGCCCGGAAATTTTTCTTTTTCCGATTTTACACCTTGAATTACCGGAATGGCCAGCCAATTTTCTGCCAAATCTACATATTCTTTAAGCATGAGCAATGCTTCATCATGGGCCTCTTTCTCAGTTTCATGAGCCGTATGACCCTCTTGCCAGAAAAATTCAGTGGTTCTTAAAAAAGGACGCGGACGCATTTCCCAACGCACCACATTGGCCCATTGATTAATAAGAATCGGCAAATCGCGCCACGATTTGAGCCATTGGGCAAACATATAGTGAATTATAGTTTCTGATGTTGGTCGAACTATCAATGGTTCTTCCAATTCTTTTCCACCTGCATGAGTAACTACTGCCAGTTCAGGAGCAAACCCCTCAACATGCTCTGCTTCTTTTTTCAAAAAACTTTCAGGAATGAGTAAAGGAAAAGCAGCATTTTGATGTCCAGTTTCTTTAATGCGTTGATCTAAGCGTCCTTTAATATGTTCCCACAATGCATATCCATACGGACGCACCACCATGCAGCCACGCACGGGCGCATGATCAGCCAATTCGGCTTTATGCACAATATCTTGATACCAGTCAGCAAAATGAGTTGAAATATCAGGAAGCTTTTCGCTCATGGAAACAGGACCTTCTTATAAAAAAATAGCTTAAAATCTGAATGAAGCACTTACTGGCTTTTAAGCCGGTATATCAGCGCGCAATTACGCTATAGCTCAACCCGCCTACTCTAAAGCTCCG
>BTUB01000055.1:0-8366 GCA_045863215.1 Candidatus Babeliales bacterium
TCATATTCGTTTTAATGTATAAATTTTCACCCGTTTAACACGGGTGAATCAGGCAAAATTCTTAGCTTCTTGAGCTAAAAAAACTTTTGTATACATTGGTATATATTCATACTCGATAGAATGAAGCGATCACCGGCTTAAAATCTGGTGTATCGGCCGCAATTACGCCATAGCTCAACCCACCTACGCTCAAGCTCCGGCGTGGTTCTTGTCGCTTCATCCCGCGACTAAGGTCACGGGTATTGTGGCGACGGCGAATAAAAATTGTGCCGGCACAAATTAAAAGGTAATGAGGTAAAAATGCATCTATTTTTTCTTACGAGCATGATCACATTCTTCTATTATTCTCAAATCGTCGGCTTTGAACGATGTGAACCACATTCTCCCAATCTTGAAGAATTGTATATTCAATTACCCGTGTATCATACTCCAAGCAACAGTCCCGAACCTCAATCAGACTTCCCTTCAATTCCTGAACCGGAATTACCATCTGAACCATTTCAAACATTTTGGGATTGGAAAAACGCATGTATGGAAGCAATAAAAAGAGGCAAATCTCCGGTAACCAAAGAACAATTTATTCAAGAAATGAGAAACTTTTGCTTACATTTTAAAAGCGAGAAAAATAGTGTTGTATATTCAAAAAATTGGGTAAAGCCAAGCCATTCTGAAATAGTAATGCCCAGTCTACACTTTTTACTTGGGTCCGCATTAGAGCCATATGTAATGAAGTTGGAAGTGGATTCGGATGAAAAAACCGTATTCATTGGCGATGTTCATGGAGATATTCAATCATTCAATGAGTTTCTAGAATCTCTTATTGCACACAACATTACCGATCCACATGATCCATTTAAGGTAAATTCTAAATCTTATATAATTTTCTTAGGAGATTATGTGGATAGAGGGGAATCAGGGATAGAGGTATTATATGCTTTATCGCGCTTTATACGAGTAAACATGAAAGATCAACTTCCAAAGGTCTTTGGATTACGCGGAAATCACGAAGATACTATCTTAAATAGGTACACATCCGGAAATAATTTGAATCAAGAAATTATGACCAAATTCGGCAATACTAATCTTTGGGATACTATTGAAAGTTTTTATAACTGTTTGCCATTTGCTTTATTCTTAAAAACAAAAACAAATGCACTTTTAGCGTGTCATGGTGGTATTGAACCCGGATTTTCTGACGTGCAAACAATTTTAAATACTCCGGGCAAATTACGCTATTTATTAATCGATCAATTATATCGGCAGGAAATGTTTGAAAAATTTTCTCCCGAATTTTCTCCTGCCTTTAATCAATTAAGACTTAATGATCAATATAAAAATTTTGATCCCTGTACAGATGATTTTCCTCTCAAAGATTATGGATTTTTATGGACTGATTATTATTTTAACCCTAGTGAAAGTAAACAGGCACTCATTACATTCAATCCAAACCGTGGCATGAAATTCCCGGAGCAAGCCGCTAAAGAATGGTTGAGAGTAAATAGCAGTCCAACTTGCCAATTAATTGGCAACATACGAGCACATCAACATGGTCCGGAAACCATGCCCCGGCTCTTAAATCATGATAATAAAAGCGATCCAACGGAAGTTGGTCTTGCAAAAATTTGGATTGCAACAGATCAACAACAACCAGTGGAAAAATTGTGGCCAGGAATCATATGCACATTATGCGCATGTCCAAATACCGGTTATGGCATTTATTATGAATATTCTTTTGGAACCTATGCTATTTTGACTACCGGAGAACAATTAGATGATTGGAAATTAAAAGTATATCGTTTTATTCCGAATATTCCTTAATAATTTACTTCCAATAATTGCACAACTTGATCCTTATCAATAGTATCATATTGAGAATACCAATGGGATTTGGTTATAAAAAGTTCAGGCACGAGCAAACACACTACTTCATCAGCTTTTCTTTTTATCAACTGTAATGCTTCTTTGGAAGCAACAGGCGTAGCAATAACTATTTTTTGAGGATTCATTTTTTTGAGAAGATCAATAGTGATTTCCATATTTTTACCAGTAGAAATGCCATCATCAACTAAAATAATAGTTTTATTTTCAATCACTTGTGGCATTCTTTGACCTCGATAAAAAAGCGCCTCTTCGCGAAGCGCTTGCCGCAGTTTGCTAATCTCTGTTTTTAAATACTCTTCCATATCTCCTGAAAACTCTAACACTCGCTTATCTACAATCACATTATCTAAACTTACCACACCGATGGTATAATCCGGATTGCCGGGATAGCCAATTTTTTTGCTTAAAATCACATCAAGCGGAATTGATAACTCACGAGCTAATTCATAACCAATTACTATACCACCACACGGTACTGCCAATATGGTGGTGTTCGGTGCCTGTCTAAAGAGTAATAATCTTTGAACTAACTGCTTTCCCGCATCAAATCGATCTTTAAACATCTGATCCCCCTTTTATGAATATTCTTGCTATCATTGTTGCTTAAATGAGAGTCCAAAAGCTAGAGATAGATGTGTAAAAAAAAGGAGCAGCAATCTATTCGCAACTCCTCTGAAAAAAAATTATTTATTTTTATTTTTCTTATCAAACAAATCAAGCAGACGTTTTGCTTCTTGAGCAATTTCTGTATGTCCTGCTTTTTCAGCTTTTTTATGTGAATCTATAAGCGCAGAACGTTGTACCACTTTTAAATCACCGTAGGGATACACATAGTGCTCCTTAAACTCTTTTGGTGCAGTAGTATCAATTCCTAAAAACCATTTGCCATATTCAGTCATATAATGAGTTTCTATGTAATGCTCCACTTCATCAGGAGTCGGTTTTTCATTTTCCCAATTATCATCATGGCCCGATACCTGACCCGCATTGATTAATTTTTCGGCTTGCTCAACTGCTTGCTTGTGCACACTAATTTTCATATACATATCCTTATATTAAAACTGTTTATAGTATAGTTTTAATTAAATGAGAATACGTAAATCAAGTATTAAAATTTAACCTATACTTGCTATTCTATATCTAATGGCTTGAAACAGTCTAAACGCTTTGGATTCCATTCCAACCAAAACCATAAGCAATCCCTATAAAATAATTTCATAGCAAACACTTTTTATGAGCTTAGTAGTTGAATAAATCGATTTAAAATGGTTACATAGTAGCAATCAAAAACACAACTGCAAAAAAGGAGTCTCATGAATAGATCATATATTGGCATGGTTTTCTTAGCGCTTATTGTTTTTAATAGTTATGCCAAACAATCTTTAGATAATCCCGAAGAGTTATTGGCTACATTAAGTTTACGAGATAAAATCGCGCAACTTATTATTGCTGCTGCCGTTTCTAATGAAGATTTAAATCGCGAATTCATGAAGCAATCACCCTATCGCATGGATAAAAGTCAGCTAGAATTTCTCATCAAACATTGTCACATTGGAGGAATACTCTTTTTAGGCTCAGGCATCAAATCAGAGCAAATTGCACGAACCAAATATTATCAAAAAATCAGTGACATTCCTTTATTGGTTGCAGCCGATGCAGAATATGGCACCGGAATGAGATTACGTGACGGTTCGATATATCCAAAAAATAAAACTCTCGCTGCGATTCAAGATGAAACACTGTTATATGATATGGGATATTATATTGGATTAGAACTACAACAAATGGGAGTTCATTTAAGTCTTGGCCCCGTATTAGATATTGATAGTAATCCTGAAAATCCGGTTATTGGTGATCGAGCCTTGGGAAGCAACCCTTTTGATGTTGCACGAAAAGGCACACTCATTATTAAAGGATTAAAAAGCAGCGGCATCATGGCATGCGCAAAACATTTTCCCGGCCATGGTGACACACTTATTGATTCGCATGTAGCACTGCCAACTGTTACCAAAACTCGCCAAGAGCTTGATCAACTTGAGTTAATCCCATTCAAAACCGCGATTGAAAATAATGTAGATGCGATGATGATCGCGCATATTGCGGTGTCCGCAATAGAATCAGCTCCAAATATGCCAGGCACTCTTTCTAAAAAAATTATCACCGAATTTCTCAAAGAAGAATTAGGTTTTGAAGGACTTATCATTACTGATGGATTGGGAATGTGTGGTGTAACCATGCATCAACAATCAGGCTCATTGGAGCTTCAGGCATTATTAGCAGGAGCAGACATTCTTTTATGCCCTCGCGATCCGGCACTTGCTATAAAATCTATCATGGAAGCGGTAGAACAGGGAAGAATTAGCGAAGAATATATTACTCAAAAAGCGCTTCGTGTATTGCAAGCGAAAAAACGTGCATTTGCACGCGCTGAGCAAGTACGCTCTTCTCTCACTAAAGATGAAATGCAAAACCTCAGACAAAAAATGTATCAACAAGCAGTTACTTTGGTGTTTGATAAACGTCCCCAAATGGCTCCGGAAACCACTTTAACCGTGGTGCCATCAAGCAGATATAGATCTGAAAATTTTGGTATTACAAGCGAACAATTACAACAATTGGAACAGAAAAGAAAAGATGGATTAGAAATAACAATTGTAATCTTTGGCACACCGTGGGCCGCAGAATTTTTTGCACCTTATGCAGATCGTTTAATTGTCGCGTATGAAGATACACCTGAAACCAAACAAACGGTGGAAAATATTATTAAAGGTACTTTTATTCCAAGCGGAAAATTACCTATTGATATTCAAATTTAAAATTAACGAATGGGCCGAGCAAATTTCGGCCCCCATTTTTTTAAGCAAGAATCTGATAGTTAGAATTAAGATTATGAAGTAACGCTAATTGCTGCGCACGAACGGTATCACGTGGATGAGTATACCATTCTTCGCGCGATTCATTAAGACACATCGTGTCACAAAAATAATCGTGCAATGACTGTGCCATATTTTTATTTGATGCACACGCAAATGCATCCGCACGCAATTCGCGCAAATGATAATAATCGGTCATAGAAGCGGAATTTTTCCAATCTTGCTCTGTATATCCCTGATCAGTTAAAATCCATCGAATATACATCTCTTCTATTGAATCATAATTCAATAGATGCTGGATTTCATGACGCAAAATAGCTTCTTGTTCCCCGGCCGATCTGGTTTTTAACCAATCAAAATTAATATTCAAGCAATGTATAATATGATCATCTGTAACATCTTGAAATGCTTCAGCTTGATTATTACCACCAAGTTTTTGAATATGCACCTTATTTTTATTGATGCCATATTCTTCTAAAAGGCGAGGAATAAGTTGTTTAGAAGTAACTTTTTTTGGCTTTTTATTTAAGAGTGTATCTTGAGCCACTAACTGCTTAAAATCAGCCATATATTGGTCCCATATCTGTTGGGGTATGCCAAATTCAACACGAATAGCAGTCATAACCCGTTCAGATTCTTTAGCATAATCAGAGCGTAAAGTATCTAAATGAATGGAAATTAGGGGCTTTTTTGAGGTATTTTGAGGGATAAAATACCTGTTTATGAGCAAGAGCGCAAAAAACACGGAAAAAATAGGTAAAAAACGCATAATAACCTCCACTAGATTAGTATGCCGATTTATGCCAAATTGTCAAAAAAATATTGCTATTTGAAATATTATTTTGGGGTATACCAGCTATAGAACCCATAGCTAGCCGCTGCCAAGGAAGTAGCTCCTAAACCTGCAAGTGTCCATTTATACACGGGGTTTAGCTGTTTCCACGAATAAGAGACTCTTTGCGCGACGGTTTGTTTAAGCATTTCACGCAGACCATTGAAAACTATCTGTTCAGTGCCAGGCGCAAAAGCAAGAGGCGTGCCCTTTACTCTATTTTCATAAGAATCAAGTAATAGTACAGCCGCTTTGGGACTTAAATAGTTATGTAATTGATCTTCTACATCAGAAATCTTTACACCCTCTTTAGCTTTTGCTTGCGTGAGCCAATAATACTTTGCCCCGGTTGGATCTAAAATTGCTTGGCCAATTATATTCAAAACTTCAGGTTTGGCACTCAGAAACTCCAACTGACCATTTTTAACTGCTTCGCATCGGTTTTTAGGTGATTGAAACTGTTCGCCAATCAAATGCGCCATGGTTTTTGATACAGTATTCATTTGCAGCCTATGGGCCATGTCTGCTATTTTTACTAAGTACGAAATATCAGATGCTCGTGATCCCAAGGCTAATTTAATATCTTCTAGATTCTGCTTACTATAATTGATGCACTCTTGTATGAACGTGAAATTCTGAAATTCGGATGATCGAAGATGCACATGCCCTAAGGTTCCTATGCTACTCAATAATTTGTGACTTGCATATGCCGCATTGAGCGCAGGAATCTTCTGGACCAATTCACTTGATACTTCTACTGTTTGATGATTATTATTCTCGAAAATAATCGTAGCCGGCATTTTTTCCATACTAAGTAGGCAACCTGTATAAAACAACACGGATACTAATAACACAACTAGATTTTTCATAGCAACCTCCATAATGGCTTGTAGTTTAAGGATACTCTAGATACCCGCCAAGGTCAAATATTTCAAACTGAAAATATTTATTCATTTCTTGAATGCTCAGTAATTGACAATCGAGGAATAGATGCGCTACGGTGAGTTTTGTGTTATATTTATACATATGAAAGAAAACTATAAATTAAACAACCAAACGTTGTCATTGCTATGATAAAGCGTAAAAAAGGTTATTTTTCCATATCTGCAGTTGCCAAGATGTTTTCAGTGCATCAGCAAACCATTCGTTTATATGAAAAGGAAGGACTTCTGAATCCTAAACGTTCAGAAGGCAATACGCGTCTTTTTTCAGAAGAGGATGTGGATCGTCTGGAAGAGATTATTTATCTTACCCATCAATTAGGAATCAATTTGGCCGGTGTTGAAATGATCCTAAAGCTCAAAAAGCAAATGGCAAAAATGCAAAAAGAGATGAATAAAATATTTGAAGTATCTCAAAAAGAGCTCGATGAACAAATTTCCCAATCAAAGCAAAGCGTATCACAAAACGCTACGCAACTTTTAAAAATAAAAAAACAATCAACCATTGATGTTGAACCACTTATGACACCGGCAACCAAAACACCGTCAGCCAAACCCGTAGCTGAAGAACAAAGCCAAATATTTGATGTAGATGATTGGGTAATCGAATACGATGAGTAATTACATTAAGGGGGATCAATGTTTAATTACAATCAAATTAAAACCGCATTTTTGCTTGGTTCATTAAGCGCTATTTTTTTACTTATGGGAGGACTTCTAGGCGGCACTTCGGGTCTTACCTATGCTTTTATTTTAGCCCTTATCATGAATTTTATTGCCTATTTTTACAGTGATAAAATTGTCTTAAGAATGTATAAGGCGCAGCCGCTTGATCGCCATCAATATAATTGGATTTATGAAACGGTAGCGAATTTATCACATAAAATGAATCTTCCGATGCCCAAACTTTGGCTTATTCCTCATAAGATGGCAAATGCATTCGCCACAGGCAGAAATCCTCAGCATGCTTCCATAGCGCTTACTACTGGCATTCTCGATTTACTTAATAAAAAAGAACTAACAGGGGTATTGGCGCATGAATTGGGCCATGTAAAAAATCGTGATATTCTAGTAAGCACTATTGCAGCTGTATTGGCTACTGCTATTGGTTATATTGCAAGCATGTTACGCTTTGGGGCCATAACCGGTCAAACTCACGATAGCCGCTCAAGAAATCCACTCTTTTTATTATTTGCGGCAATTGTGATGCCTTTTGCAGCTTCGTTGCTTCAGCTTGCTATATCACGCTCGCGGGAATATTTAGCGGATGAAACTGGCGCACATACCTGTAATGATCCAGAGGGACTTGCATCGGCACTAGAAAAATTGCATAATCATATTCCGGATGCGAGTCTTAATAAGCAGGAAGTCGAAAAAGCGAGCACTGCTCCTTTATTTATTGTCCATCCTTTTAGTGGTTCGGATTGGACAGCGCTTTTTTCTACTCACCCACCGGTTGCAGCACGTATTGCACGCCTTCGTAAGATGTTGCGATAAAGTATTTTAATGCTGAAACAAAATTGGTAAAGCTAGTAATAGGTCTTTCAAATAGTATTTGAAAGAATGTATAGGGATAACATTACCGGAAACCAAAGAAAGGGACATACGGTATGGATAACGGATTAAACGGAAACAACAATAATTCACAACACTTTGTAATCTCTTATGAACTGCTTTGCCTATTACGCTGGCTACTTGAGCATGATATGGATAAGCTCAAAAAGCTTGTTGCCAAAGCTCTTAGCTCTGGTTTGCGTGAAGATATTAAACAGTTTGAACAGATTCCTGATGTGAATGCTGATCCAGAATTAGTTGAAGAAGTGCAACACAGTATTATCG
>BTUB01000056.1:0-8298 GCA_045863215.1 Candidatus Babeliales bacterium
TAGGAGGTAAAAATGAGTACATACCATATGAAACAAACAGTAACAAAAACAATCTCTTCATTTTTCCCCTTATAAATTAATTTTTTTACTCAAAAGATAGATGCCCGCCACAGATAATGACGTGAGTGGAAGTGCCACTTGCCAACAAACCGGCGCATTGGCTTGGCAAAATGTATTCACATTCTTGAGTAGTTCATGAGCGCCAATGCTGCTCATAACCAATATAAAAGCAAGTGTTTGTTGATTATTTCTACACATTAAAGCTTGTAAATCATGCTCCGATGCCCTTACATTCATACTTATTAAGGCCATCAATAATATCGTATTCTTCATCGCCACTCCTTTTTGAATTAGTATACCAATCCAAAAAACGTGAAAGCGATAATTTAATTTACCAATGTTTCCAATAATGTTGGTTTATTGCCCCTGTGGTAATAAGAGGATGAGAAATTCTCTCATTATCTATTTCAATCCGTCCCGATGGCTTACCGTTTGCATCAATACCATAATATGTATCATAGCCTCCAAACATCTTTTCTAATTCAGTGATAGAAAAACTTAACTTACAAGTAGTTATCTTTTTTTCAGAACAAGCCACAAACTGATTTTTATTAATTAGAGATAGGCTATCAACAACCTCAGGCAACTGCCCAATTAAATTTGCAAATTCACTCACGCTGCATTCTGCTTTCTCTTTTTGCATATGATGACAATCATCAAATGCGCGCATACAAAGCACTGTTGTGATCCGCGCTAATCCTGATATTCCAAAAGTCATTGGATCAGGACATGTTGCTTCTTGGCAAGAAAGCAATTTATATACACCGAATATCGGCGGAATTGTCATTGAACTTAATTTTCCAATCTGTCGCACATAATAATTGAAGGGGCCATGCACATATTCTTCTTATTGTAATTCTTGAGCAAGATTCAAAGAAACAAATAATAGAATATTCACCAGTAGCATTTTCTTCACAGGCATCACATTAAAAAATAATTTGAGTATACTAGGCCTAAGTTTACTTGAATTTTAAAAATAGTTAGGAAAAACTAATGAAATATGTAGTACTTTTTTTGTGCTCAATGCAATTTGTGTGGGCATTAGAGATGCCAATTGCACGTGTAATAAACAACAATAAACTTCCGCACTCTTTTGAAACCGATGGACATTTTATTTCTTTCCTTGATAGCATTCGTTGTGGCATTATTGAAACCATTCAAAATAATAATACAGCTACTTTGAGGTTTTCAGATTATAAAAACCAATCTATTTTATATACAACATCTCTTGCACAAGCTCAAACAGCTATTAGCTATGCCTTATTATTTGGCGCTGCCAATCTCTTAGAAGAGCGAAAAATTGAATTTTTAATAGCTTGCAAAGCCCAAGAGCAACAAAAATTGGCTCACCAAGAGTACCACGAAGAGTCCGAAAAATATCCTCAATTACCACAAAGAATCGAACGACTTTCCCAAGAAATAGAAAATTTGCAATCTTCTTTAATTGCATATCCACAACTTCTCAATTTACAACTTTATCCTTCAATGAATTTCAGCGATGATATTCACCTAACTGATTCTGCTGAAACATTAGCTTTAAAGACTCAAACTGCAATCAATGAATTCAACCTTCTAAAAAACAATGAGAAGTACTTATGCAGAATGTCTATAGAACGCTTTTATTCATTTTGGGCTCAAGATGATTTAAACTATAGACAAACCACTAAGGATTATCAGCGTAATTTAGAACAAATCAAAGCAAATCGTACTGTTTTTTTTAAGGCTTTAGCAGAATCTGATGGACCAACATTGATAGCCACTCCCGCAGCTTTCATTATCAAAAAAAATTCTTTTACTTGTTTTAAATTAATTGAAAAGGCCATTACTCGTTTACAAAACCTCGATCATTTAAAAGATCTAGGCAGCCCTCATAATTCCGATGAAGAGATTTTTATATGAAACTAGAGCAATTTACTCATGCCAGCCAAGAATTGATTCATAAAGCAGCGGCGCTGGCTCAAGAAAAAAACAATCCCAGCCTTAGTATTTTGCATACGCTCGCTGCCGGTATTAATGATGATTTTTGCCGTACATTCCTATTCAGCTTACAATTGAATCTTGATCAATTGGAAAAGCTAATAAATTCAGAATTAAATAAACTTCCTAAAGTACAAGGCACGCAACTTACGATTGATCTCCAACTTGATCAATTTTTAAAAAATTGTGAGCAACAAGCCAAAGAATTAGGCGATGCGTACATCAGTCTTGAATCATTTTTACTTGGCTGGGCAACAACTACTCACTTGCCACAATCAATACGTGACTTTTTTGCCCAAAATCGTTTTACTAAACAAAGAATACTTGAACACATGCAAGAGATTCGAAAGGGTAAAACCGTGAGTAGCCAAAATGCTGAAAAACAGTATCAAATCTTAGAAAAATATTGCATTAATATCACCAAACAAGCACGCGAAGGAAAACTTGATCCGGTAATTGGCCGCCATGAAGAAATTCGTCGGGTGATTCAGATTCTTTCGCGCCGCACCAAAAATAATCCGGTCCTCATTGGTGAGCCTGGCGTGGGTAAAACTGCCATTGTAGAAGGTATTGCCCAACGTATTGTGAATAATGATGTGCCTGAAAGTCTCAAAAATAAGCAGCTGTACTCTCTTGATCTGGGTCTTTTAATCGCCGGCGCTAAATATCAAGGTGAATTTGAAGAGCGCTTGAAGGGGGTACTCAAAGAAATCGAAGAAGGCAAAGATGATATTATCCTTTTCATTGATGAACTTCATATGCTGGTAGGCGCAGGCTCGCAAGGTGGCGGTATGGATGCATCTAATTTACTCAAGCCTGCTCTTGCACGTGGCACTCTTCATTGCATTGGTGCCACTACTTTAAAAGAATACAAAAAATATATTGAAAAAGATGCAGCATTAGAACGTCGATTTCAGCCAGTACTTGTTGAAGAGCCAAGTATTGAAGATGCCATTTCTATTTTACGTGGTCTAAAAGAACGGTATGAACTGCATCATGGTATTCAAGTAAAAGATCAAGCTTTAGTGGATGCCGTTTTGCTTTCATCTAAGTATATCTCTGATCGATTTTTACCCGATAAAGCAATCGATTTAATTGATGAAGCAGCCTCAATGATCAAAATGTCTATCTCTTCCCAACCAGAAGCAATAGATAAACTTGAGCGCAAAATTCGTCAACTTGAAATTGAAAAAGTAGCACTTACTAAAGAAAAAGATGAAGCGGCAAAAAAAAGATTGGCTGAGCTAGAGCAAGAGCTTGCTAATTACAAGGAACAGCAACAAAAAATGCTCGCGCAATGGAAAGCGGAAAAAGCACCACTTGATAAAATCAATTCTTTAAAAGATCAGATTGAAAGCGCTAAAATTCAGTATATGGCCGCTGAACGTGAAGGAGATTATGCAAAAGCATCCGAAATTAAATACGGTAAAATTACTAAGCTTGAAGCTGAGATTGCAAAAGAAGAAGAAAAACTCAAGAAATTAGATACCAATCTTATTAAGCAAGTAGTTGATGAAGATGATGTAGCTGCCGTACTTTCTCGTTGGACCAAAATTCCCGCTACTAAGCTTAAAAAATCTGAATCAGAAAAGCTTCTTGCCATGGAGCAAACTCTTAAGACAAAAGTTATTGGCCAAGATGAAGCGATTGAAAAAGTATCACATGCAATTCAAATGCATCGAGCTGGCTTAACTGATCCCAATCGCCCCATCGGCTCCTTTTTATTTTTGGGACCTACCGGAGTTGGCAAAACAGAAGTAGCCAAATCGCTGGCAGATTTTTTGTTTAATGATCCAAACAAGATGATCCGCATTGATATGTCTGAATATATGGAAAAACATGCGGTTGCACGCTTAATCGGTGCACCTCCGGGCTATGTGGGCTACGAAGAAGGCGGTCAACTCACTGAGCAAATACGCAGAAATCCCTATTGTGTGGTACTCTTTGATGAAATAGAAAAAGCACATCCAGACGTCTTTAATATTTTCTTGCAAATTCTTGATGAGGGCCATTTAACTGATAGCCAAGGCCGCACCGTATCATTTAAAAATACTATAATTATTATGACTTCTAATATCGGTTCGCACATTATTTTAGAAGCCACAGAGCTTTCTGATAAAGTAAAAGATCAAGTAGAAGAATTATTGCATAAAGCTTTTAGACCAGAATTTTTAAATCGTATTGATGCAATTGTATTCTTCAAAAAACTTTCAGAAAAAGATGTACAAAAAATTGCAGAAATTCAGTTGCAATATGTAATCAATCGTTTATTGGATCGGCATATCACTTTATCGATCAATGATGCAGTGCTTGCGCATGTAGCCGAAGAAGGATATTCTCCGGAATTTGGCGCACGCCCACTTAAACGCGTAATTCAGCAACAGATTTTGGTGCCGATTTCACAGTATCTACTTAAAAAACCGGATGCAAAAAATATTTCAATACAAATGAAAAACAAAAAAATAGTTATCATCTAATGGAACCAAGAAAAGAGATTTGCCAGAAACTGATGACTTTTACACGTTTAATAAATATGAATCATATTCATTTTCCGGAGGAAGTTCAGGAGTCGCTTCCCTAACGGGCACTCTTCTTCGTAAGCGAATAATTTTCTTGGGTTTAGTAGATTTTTTAAAATCATCTTTTTTGAAGCGCTTTTTCTTTTTGTCTCTCGCATATTCTTCAAGCTCACCTTTTTGAGCAAGTGCTTGAGAAAGAACCATTAAAGGCACCACATTCATATGAGCTACCGATCGCGCATATTCTTTCGCAAGAATCCATGCAGTATATTCTCCATCACGATTTTGAAAATTAGCGTGCGCCCCTTCTTGAACCAAATAGGCTATTGCTTGATCACTGCCAAATTCAACTGCAGCTTGCAACGGCGTCTGTCCTTCTATGTTATATGAATCTAAATGCTCACGATGCGATTGAGATTTTAACATTCTTTTAAGCGCTATAATATCATTGGCAATTACCGCTTCATGTAACGTGCAATACTCATGATCCGGCCGCATAGCAAAAGGTTTTTCTTTTTCAATAATATATTCAACTTTGCCATCCGCCTGCGTAACCATTTTGGTATGCATTTTCAGCCAATGCTCATGAAAATCAAATTCTTTATTTTCCAAAAGTTGAGGCGGAGGAGTTACCGAAGGAGGCGGGCAAGGAAGTAAGGGCCCTGAGTGAGATTCCCAAGGGCCAAATGGCGCAGGCAAATTTTTTTCAAAACTCCGGCGTTTTTCCAGACAACTATTATTGTGAACGTATAAAATCAAAATGATTCCTATAATAGTTGTTATCATGCATAATCCTTACTATATTCTCTGCGATGTTCTAATTATATGTAAACTATACTGCCAGCTAAAAAGTAATCAAGAAAGATGATGATTACAATTTTCAAAAGCTGTAAAAAAATGATAGAATTATTAAAAATATATTTTTTAAGGTGAAAAAATGCTTTACGGATTCTTAGTTAGTTTATTTGTATTGAACTGTCTTCTTCTTGTTCTTATCATCCTTATCCAACAAGGTAAGGGCAATATGGGTCTAGGCAATATGGGCGGCGGCGCACAAATGCTTTTTGGCGGTTCTGGTGGCCAAGATCTCTTTCAAAAAATCACCTGGGTCTTAGGGACCATTTTCATGGCAGGATCATTAATACTTGCAATTATGAAATCTCACCAACCGGCATACCGCTATGGCGGCAAAATGAATCTTCCGGTATCATCAGCACCGGTAGTTCCCGGATCTTCTGAACCCAGCGAATATTAATGATCCAAATAGAAATTAATTACCATTTTATAAAGTGCACACTTAACTCGCTATATTAATTTTTGATTTCTGTTATTCTAGTAAAGAAGCTAAAACATAGTTATAACCTTTTTTTAAAGGAACCATCATATGAAAAAGCTTATTTTATTTTCTTTACTTTCAACAGTTGCTATCTATACCACTCCCTCAAATGATTCAACCCGCCCATCTGTCACCATTAGGGCAATCAGAGCAACAAAAAACAGCTTTAAATCTGCAAAAAATCATATTAAAAATACCGCTGCGGATATCAACGCCGAAGTAAAAGATATCGCCCAAGATGTAGCAAATCAATTTAAAGAAGTGGGCCAAGATGCATATAATGAGATAATTAAACCTGCCTATCATACCACTAAAAATGGTATCAAAAAAACTGGCCTATCAATTAAAAACAGCCTTAAAAAGGCATATCATAAAGTAGTAGATTCGAAAATTACACAAAAAACCAAACAAGTTGCGACCGATGTGAAGGATCAAACAGTAGAAATTGGCCAAACCGTATATGAAAATGGTGTTAAGACTCCGGCAATTGTAATAAGCGAAAAAGCTGCCGCAATTGCTGCTGCTATTAAAGATAAAATTGTTGCTGCAAAAAATGCTACTTCCCAGGCTGCCCAAGATGCAAAAAATAGTGAATTTGCACAAGATATGGCAGATGTTGGCGCACAGTTTAAAGAAGTGGCAACTGATTTTACCGATCTGATTTCTGAAAAAGCTTCCGCAATTTGGAATCAGACAAAAGATAACGTTCAAGCAATCAGAGAAGAATTAGCCAATTAACATGAATATAAATTATCTATTATTTTCTTTTGTAATTTCTTTTGCAACAACATATTGTATCGATGCTGACATTTTCAAAGAAATGCTCACTTTTGGTACTTCTGTTGAAGCACAAGAGCACCCGTTACAGGAAGAAATTATTAATCACTGTGCCTTAATCGCAATTTTAAAATGCCGCACACAACTTCATTCTTTACAAAAAGCAGCCAAAAATGAGCTTGAATCGAAAGCAAATGAAGTGAGAAAATGTGTAGGTTTGTGCTCAAATGCTTAAAAAACAATGTTGCTTTTGCAATATATAACAATTCGTGTTCTCATTTTATAATTCAAAGTCTTTATAGAGCATACTTGGTTGAATCCCTTTGTTATTTTGATATTTATTGCTCATATAACGGCTATATTCACCTTCAATCGTGTGATAAAAAATCTGACACACTTCCACACCCGGATAAATACGAATCGGCTGCACACAGAAAATCTCTAGTGTCCAATAACCATTAAAGCCTACATCGCCAAACCCTGCAGTAATATGAATAAACATACCAAGCCTGCCAATGGATGATCTGCCTTCCAGCATCGGAACATGATTATCGGTACGGGTATATTCCAAAGTTCGCCCCAGATATAATTTACACGGTTCAAGCACCAAGCCCTCTTCAGGGATCATGATTTTTTTCACCGCATGCTGTTTTTTCATATCCAGCACACCATCCTCATATATAAGTAACTCATTATGAAGTCTCAAATTATAACTATTGGGTCCTACTTGCCGTTCATTAAATGGATCAATAAGAATATCTTTGCCTAATTTTCTTTTTATTTCTTTGCCGGATAAAATCATGGAAGCTCCAAAAATTTGTTAAATCGTAAAAGGATTGTCAGTTATTAGTAACGTTGTTAATGTGATCATACCAGAAAAATTAAGGCACAAAAGTATTCTTGAAGGAAAAGATCAATGAAACGTAATAGTATTCTTTTTTCAATCACAATTTTGAATATTTTTTGCACCATACTATCCATGGAAAACCCTCATAAGTCTCTTAATCCATTAAAAGATACTCTCACTAAAGCATTTTCCGCATTTGGCATAGATGCCAGCCCTTATTCAATTCACGAAGATTGTTATAATCTAACTCCGGATGAACAAGTGCGGCACTGGGAACGCATAGATAAAGAAGTAATATTTACTCATGATATTTGTCTTAATCCTGCATTAACAGAATTTGCTGCGTATTGCGTTGCCGCAGATGTAAAAAATAGTGGTTATCTAAAATCGCAAGTTGGTTTCTGGGGCACTTCAGCACTTATGTGCGCAGTAATCCCTCTCGCATATTACGTATCCCAAAATAGCACGTACAAACTTCCTATTTTCCTCGGATCAACAACCGCTACGATAGTTGCTGCGTGGCCAAAAAGTTTAGTAACCAAAATTTGGAACAAAATTGATAATGAAATTGCAACCACTGCATTTTCCCATGCATGTGCAAAATTAATTGAACAACGAAATTATAAACCACTTGCCACGTATTATGCATTTGCCACTGGCACAAAACACTCGCACGTAGAGCGCGATCAGCAATTTTCAATTATTAACCGGCTTCTTAAAATAGCTGGCGTATTGATTACCGCTGAAAGATCTGGTAATTCTATCGAAGTAAAAATGTTAGG
>BTUB01000057.1:0-8282 GCA_045863215.1 Candidatus Babeliales bacterium
TTACATTATGCTGCAGTATGTAATTGCAACTTAAAATATAAGGATTAATATGCGTATTTTGACATATAGTTTGTTATTATTTTGTGTTGTTAATCTAAAAGCGATGCAGTTTGATGCGCCAAAAGTCTCTGAGTTAATATCTGCAGCTCAAAGAGGTGATTGTGATGCTATTCAAAAATATGTTGCGGCCGGTGGTGATATAAATGCAATAGAATTGGGATATTCTGCGTTGATGAAAACAGTTTTATATGGACATGAAGCAGCTTCGCAACTTGTATTACAGTTGGGGATAAATCCGAATTTTAAAGATACAAATGGCAATACAATATTATTTTACGATAAGTGTCCATCAAGGATTTTTAAAGCTGCTCTCGAAAAAGGTGCAGACCCTAATATTCAAGGTGCAACTGGAAAAACCATACTAACCGATCTGGCATGTTATCAATCGCGTGCTTCTTTGCCCTACCTCATCTCACTTCTTTTAAAATATCGTGCTAAAGTTGATATTCCCGATAAATATGGTAAAACAGCACTTGATTATGCTACTAATACTTGGCTAGAAAAATTTTTTGAAATGGATGCGAGTGAATTGGAGAAAGTGATTGTTCGTTATCAATGAAAGAACGCTAAGATAAAATCTAAATAATCTCTGTTTTTTAATTCTTGCGCTCCTTGTGAAATTTGGGCTATAAGCTATACTATATTACATACTGAAAATCCCCAAAAAAATTGTAATTCAAAAGTTTTTTCTTGAAAGGCGATATGTATGGCCGAGATGAATAATCAAGACAAATTGTCTGATTTGAAAATTAAACCCGTTCTGATTGAACAAGAGTTAAAAGAATCATTTCTTGATTATGCCATGTCGGTGGTGGTGAGCCGTGCGATTCCTGATATTCGTGATGGTTTAAAACCGGTGCATCGTCGGGTGCTCTATGCCATGTATCAGCAAGGATTCCATTATAATCGCCCGTATCACAAATCGGTTCGTGTGGTGGGTGATGTGCTTGGAAAATATCACCCGCATGGTGATCAAGCAGTATATAATACCATGGTGGGAATGGTGCAAGATTTCTCAAAGCGCTATCCACTCTTGGATGGCCAGGGAAACTGGGGATCAGTTGACGGGGATAATGCAGCGGCTATGCGTTATACTGAAGTTCGCATGGAAAAAATCTCCCAAGAGCTTCTTGCGGATCTTGATAAAGAAACCGTTACCTTTGTGCCCAATTTTGATGAATCTACGGTTGAACCAACGGTTTTGCCCAGCAAATTGCCGAATTTATTAATAAACGGCACCACTGGAATTGCCGTGGGTATGGCAACTTCTATTCCGCCTCATAATTTGGTGGAGGTGATTGATGCATGCCTCTTATTACTTGCTAATGATAATGCAACCGAAGAAGAGCTTTTTGAAAAAATTCCGGGCCCTGATTTTCCAACCGGCGGTATTATTTGTGGACGTGGCGGCATTATAAAGGCCTATAAAACCGGTCGTGGTAATCTGATATTGCGTGGTGTGGTGGATGTTGAAGAAACCAAAAAGGGCACTTCAATTATCATCACCGAATTACCATACATGGTTAATAAAGCTGCACTTGCAGTGCAGATTGCAGATCTCACGCGTGATAAAGTTATTGAGGGTGTTACTAATATTCGTGATGAATCTGATAAGAAGGGCATGCGCTTAGTGATTGAGGTAAAGCGCGGCGAAATGCCACAAGTGATCTTGAATCAATTATATAAATATACTCCGTTGCAAACTTCAGTTTCTATTTTAATGCTCGGCTTACTTGATAATAGACCGCTGGTATTCTCATTGCGGCAATTATTACAGCAATTTTTATATCACCGCCGTGAAGTGGTATACAAACGCACGGTGTATGATCTTAAAAAGGCACAAGAACGTGAGCATTTGCTCAATGGCTTTATTATTGGATTAAATAATATTGATGAAGTGGTTGCGCTTATCAAACAATCATCCGCTGCAGAAGATGCAATTACAAAATTAAACAAACGATTCCTTCTTTCGGCTGAGCAGGGCAAAGCAATTCTAGAAATGCGCTTGCAAAGGCTCACCAGTATGGAGCAAGAAAAAATTCATTTGGAACTTGAAGAGATTAAGAAAACTATCGCTCACTATCGTAGCATTTTGGAAAATGAAGAGATTCTAAAAAAAGAGATTCATGCTGAATTGATTGCCATTAAACAAGAATATGGCGATGTGCGCAGAACGCGCATTGAAGGTGCAATTGATATTCTCACTGAAGCAGATTTAATTCCGGATGAAGAGGTAGTGGTAACGCTTACGCGCAAAGGGTACATCAAACGAGTGGTACTCGATACCTATGGTGTGCAGCATCGTGGTGGTAAAGGGAAAATGGGCATGGCATCATTGGAAGAAGGTGATGATGTAATTGAAGATTTATTTGTTGCGCGTAATCACGATAACTTGCTCTTCTTTACTAATTTGGGCAGAGTTTATAGCTTGCAAGTATTTGAGGTTCCCGAAGGTTCTCGTATTGCAAAGGGGCGTGCGATTGTAAACATTCTTCCACTTACTCCCGGTGAGCATGTAGTAAAATTATTATGCACTCGTGATCTTGTTGAGGGCACCTATTTAGTGATGCTTACTAAAAATGGCATTATCAAACGTACCGATGCTGCTGAATTTGCTAATATTCGCTCTACCGGTATTCGTGCGGCAACCTTAAAAGAAGAAGATGAATTGGTATTCTGTGCTTTATCAACCGGCAAAGATACGATTATCATAGCAACAGCACATGGCCAAGGAATCAGATTCAAAGAAGATGAGGTGCGCTCGATGGGCCGTCAAGCGGCAGGTGTGATCGGTATTCGCTTGAAAGCAAAAGACTATGTGGTTGGTATGGAAGTGATATCTGATCATGGCGACATTCTTTTTGCAACGCAAAATGGATATGGTAAGCGTGTGAGTGTTGCTGATTTTCGTATTGCGCATCGTGGTGGATTGGGCGTTCGTACTATTCCTGCTGATAAACGTAATGGATTAGTAATCGGGCTTGCGCATGTAACTGATAAATCTAACCTTTTACTCATTGATCAAGCAGGTAAAATTATTCGCTTGCCATCCAATGAAGTGCGTACGATGGGCCGTCAAGCAAAAGGAGTTCGTCTTATTCGTCTTGATGAAAATCAAAAATTGGCAACCATTGTGGCATTTGAAGAAGATGATACTAATGGCAATGGTTCAGCTCCAGGATCAAGCGATGGCGGCAATAATGCTGGCCCTCGCAAAGGAACCGGCTCTCGTATGGATATGATAGAGCAAGAGACTGATTTAAACCTTGCGCAATCATATGAGGACCAATCTTTTGTTGATGAGGAATCAGAGCAAGAGATAGAAGAATATGAGCTGCAAGCGCCTGCAGCAGTAATTTATGCCTAGGGTACTGTTGAGGAGGATCCGTTTGCCGGATTCTGATCATGAATAGAAGGACAGTTTTCTCTGCCGCAAAATCTATATTTTGATGAGTGCTGTGTTTCAAATTATTCACAGCACTCATTTCTACAATAAGCATCATAAAGCTGTTCTAAATATTCTTGAGTAATTTTTGACTTTTTATTTATTATTTTATTGATTGCTGATCTTGAGACTTGCTGGTATGCCTTGGGCCAATTTTAGATTCTAATTCGCAGAATTTTCGATAAGACATATGCTTGCATTTTTGTGTCTCTTTCTTTTTTATTTTTTGGTGAGTGGCGAGTACTATAGAAAGAACTTGTGAGTGCTCACTCTGATAATGTTTTTTTAATTCATAATTTCTATAAAAATATTTTTTTGGGCAAATAGTACATTGCAATAAGTTTCCGTAGCACTGTTTATGTGCCTTTAAATGTGCTTTCAAAAAAGTAGGATTTAATCTTTCTTTGCAGTTGAGCCACGTGCACGGAACTGGAACAGATGAAATTATGTTTTGCATAGCAGGTAAGTGATAGATGCACGTAACTAATAATACTACAAGAATTAATTTTCCTTTAATAATTTTCACTGCCTTATTACAAATTAGAGTGAGTTGCAGAATTTAACATTTTGAACAAGAATAGAAAAAAGCGTATACTGAATTCTACTTAATATAAACACATCCTAATAAATGCATCTTTGATTCATGAAACAAGATTTTTCACAGCTTATTTTGCATCTTTCTTTAATAGAAAAAGTTGGTCCATCTCAAATACAACGCCTTCTAGGGCATATAAATGCTTATGAGCCTGAGCAATGGTATCGCTTTAATCAATCAGACTTTAAAAATATTTTTGGAATTACCGAGCAGTCTGCACAATTAATAGTTTTGGGATTGGCTAATCGCTATTATCTTGATCAAGAATTAAAATATATTGAGAAAAATTCTATTAATTGGATAACTATTTTAGATTCTGATTACCCCAGTTTACTTAAAGAGATTCATTTGCCACCAGCAATTATTTATTGGAAAGGATCTTTGCCTCAGGGCACCAATCATATAGCGGTAGTGGGATCTCGGGATGCGAACCAATACGGCTATGAAGCGGTAAAAAAAATTACTGCTCCTTTAGTGCAACAGGGATGGGGTATAATCAGTGGTGGTGCACGAGGAATTGATGCAATGGCGCATCAGGTTACTTTAGATAACAATGGATTTACAGTGGCTGTTTTGGGATCAGGGCTTTTAAATCTTTATCCACGAGAACATTTGAAGCTGTTTGAAAAAATAGTTCAAAAGGGGGGAGGGTTAGTAAGTACTTTCCCACTTTTAATGGATGCTTTTCCCGGTAATTTCCCAGCCCGTAACCGCATTATTTCAGGTTTGAGTCGCGGCTGTTTGGTGGTGCAGGCGTCGGTCAAAAGTGGTGCGCGGATTACGGCAGATTTTTGCTTGGCCCAGGGAAAAGAAGTATTTGCAGTTCCCGGGCCCTTTGATAACTATTTGAGTGCAGGGTGCCATGTGCTGATTGGCCAGGGTGCTAAACTTACCACAAGTGCCCACGATATTTTGATTGAATTTGGGCACGAATTTAAACCTATATTCAAAGAAGAAAAACCACAAATTTTACCTCTATTTGATATCCCAAAGGGGGTCGCGAGTGATCCTCAAGAACAGGCAATTTTAAAAGTTTGTGTTGCACCTAGTTCTATGGATGAGCTGGTAGAGCAGACCGGAATCCCCCTCATTGAGCTTACTCACTTGCTCTTTAATCTGCAGATAAAGGGTAAAATCTGCCAAAATATGGCCGGGCTCTGGGAGCAGCCATAATACGAACGATTTTTTGATTTTTCCGTTAAAATCCTCTATATTAACTACAATAACTCGAAATAGAATTTTAAAAATTAGTCATAACTATCCAGGCGAGCGGTCGCGAGTACTGGATAAACTAAGGATATTATATGCCAGTACCAAAACGAAAACGGTCCCGTGCCCGTAGAGACTCACGCTTTGCAAATAAAGGAATCAAGCCAAAAGCGCTTGCAAGCTGCAAAAATTGCAACGAAGCCCAATTGCCACACCAAGTCTGCAAAAAATGCGGTTATTATAAAGGCGTTAAAGTATTGGTAACCAAGGCTGAACGCTCTACAAAACGCACTGCCGCAAAAGAGGCTGCGCAGCAAAAGACTCGTGAACAGCAACCAGCTGAGCAATCTGAGTAATTGCACATAAATTAGTACGAATGAGGGATCTAAAAAATCCCTCATTTTTTTACTACCTTTATCTTTTCTCTCAAACATGATAATTTCATGCTGCTTCATTACTTTTTTGATTCTTAAAGGAGTTTTATGATAAACCCTAATGCTACACCATCTTGGAGATTTACGATTGAAAAGTATCGTTATTACTTAAAAGATAATCCTCATTATTTGGGTATTGCACTTGCCTGTGTATTAGTGGTAGGGGGTGGAATCTATTTTTACCGATCATCCGTAAACGATCATGAGCAAGCGGCATATGCAGTGCTTTCTGATTGTCTAGCTGAATATGATCAAGCAGCATCTGGTGCAAGTGAATGGAAAGATGTGAGCGCTATGTGCCATGCTGGGTATGAAAAATATCGTGATACCAAAGTAGCTCCTTATATTCTTGATATTGAAGCGGATACATTGCTTGCGCAAGATAAAAAAGAAGAAGCAATGGAAATTCTTTCTATGATGCTTTCCAAAGTGGGAACTCATTCGCCACTCTATTCTTTATATAAACTTAAACTTGGTTTATTGAAAACTGATATGGCCGATGAGGCAATTAAAGCAGCAGGTGTTCAAGATTTAGAGCAACTAGCCGCTGATTCTCATAACAATTATCGTGATGTGGCGCAATTCTATTTGGGCAGTTATTATCGTGAACATAATCAAAAAGAAAAAGCAGCACACGTTTGGAAAGAACTTGTGGCGATGAATGAAAATTTGACTGATAAACAATCGGCATCTCCCTGGGCAGCAATGGCTCAAGAAAAGCTTAATGGACTAGTGTAATGTCGGATTCTGTTCGTGTACGTTTTGCTCCTTCACCAACCGGTCATCTTCATATAGGTGGCATGCGTTCGGCCATTTTTAATTGGCTCTTTGCGCGGCACTATAATGGTGCATTTTTACTACGCATTGAAGATACGGATGTTGAACGTTCAAAAAAAGAATACACCGATTCCATTTTGGCTTCATTTGCATGGATGCACGTGGATTGGGATGAGCCGGTAGTAATTCAATCTGAGCGAATTGCGCGGCATAAAGAAGTTGCAGCTCAACTTCTTGCGCAAGGCAAAGCCTATTATTGTACTTGTTCTCAAGAGCAAGTAGTTGAACGTATTAAAAACAAACCCGGTTTTGATGAGAACTTTATAAAATATGATGGCTTTTGCCGTGATAAAAAAAATAATTCAGGTGCTATCAGATTTAGAATTCCGAATAATTGCCAAGCAATTAAATGGCACGATTTAATTCGTGATGAAATTCGTATTGAGCCTGATCAACTTGATGATTTTATCATTGTGCGTTCAGATGGCACACCCATGTATAATTTTGTAGTGGTGGTTGATGATGCGGATATGCGTATTACACATGTAATTCGTGGCGAAGAGCATATTGCTAACACTCCAAAACAGATTCTTTTATACCAAGCATGTAATTTTAAATTGCCGGAATTTGCCCATTTGCCCATGAGTTTAGGATCCGATGGGAGCAAATTAAGCAAACGAGATGCAGCAACGGGTGTATTTGAATATAAGGCAGCGGGCTATTTGCCTGATGCACTTTTTAATTATTTAGTACGCTTGGGTTGGGCGCATGGCGATCAAGAAATATTTACCAAAGATGAAATGATTACCTATTTTGATTTGGCGCACGTTGGAAAAAAAGGTGCAATTTTTGACCAACAAAAACTTGATTGGCTCAATGGTGTGTATATGCGTGATACTCTCGATGTGCAATTACTTGATATTATTTTAAAAGATATTCAGCCCACACTGCTTACCGATTTACCAAAGTGGCATCAGAAGCAATTTTAGTGCTTATTAATATTTACAAACAACGCGCAAAAACAGTGCGTGAATTAGTGGATGATCTAAAAAATCTTTATACTGCTCCTCAAACATATGCGCAGGAAGATATCAACCAATGGATTACCACCCAAACGGTAGCTGATTTGCAGGAAATAAAAGGAATTTTAGAGTTACAAAATCCTTTTACGGCTGATGCGATTACGCAACAGCTAAAAGATTGGACAAAATCTAAAAATATAAAAATTACGGCAATTGCACAGCCGTTGCGTTTGGCTCTCATTGGTAAAACTTCCGGGCCGGGAGTATTTGAACTTGCTGCAGTTCTTGGCAAGCATGAAACTTTGGCTCGTATTGATGCATTATTGGAATATTTATTAAAGCTACATATATAAATTTGAATTAGGTGACAGCTGTGAACTTGAAAAATGGAAGGCCGTATGGTTCAATCCAGCCTTCGCCGAGGCTTCGGCGGACAAGTACGCTCGCGGCGCCTGTCCTGAGCTTAGTTGAAGGGCTCGCACTCACCACGAGCAGGATAATGATTAACAGTTCATACATTGAGTTATATAAAAATTTTTAGGAATACCATGGCACAATTTTCTTCAGAAGATACCTTTTCAAAAGTCACCACACTTGTTGCAGAAAAATTAAACATCGATAAATCTCGCATCACTCAAACTTCTACACTCACCGATTTGGGTGCAGATTCACTGGATCTTGTTGAGATCATCATGAAAATGGAAGAGCAGTTTGGCATCGAAATTAATGATGAAGATGCA
>BTUB01000058.1:0-8277 GCA_045863215.1 Candidatus Babeliales bacterium
GCACGCAATGATTATGGCAACGCTCTTAAAGCATTAGAAGCAATGCCTTTAATGACTCAAACTGATAAAGAGGAATTTTTGCAAATCTCCGATCAAATAATTCTCACCGCGATTGCATGGCACACAAAGCATCACAATCATGGAGAAATTGGTAAGGACACGTTTAAAGCAGTTGGCTATTATTTGGCAACCGTTTTAAGCGCCGCCGCTACTGCAATTGGGGGAGGCATAATAGCAAGCACCGTTGAAGCGAAATATAATCCGGACCTTCGTAATCGCTTAGAACTATTACCTGCCCTAACACTTAGTGTTCCAGTAGCTGCAATTTTAGCAGGTCTGACCACCTATTTTGGTTATAAAACAGTTCAAAAAATTATAGACGCATGGATGAAACCAAGTCAACGATTAGAAAATGCGTTACGTATCAAAGACGCATTACTTCATCATGCAGCAGTTTCAGTAGATCTACCGGTTAATTCTTAGGAATTTCGAATCAAAAATTGAATTACACAATCTCTTTGCCCGTTTCAGGATGCAACAGGTGATAATTCTCTTGCTTTCCTGTTATATCATTACGGAAATAGATTAATTTGGGTTGCTCAAAATATGGTTTATATGCATTATATTTTTTGTAATGGCTATCCCCTTGAGCGATCCAAATTAGATCAGTTACTTTTGCATTAAAGAGCGGTTTGACGCCCAATCCTTTTATTTCTTTTAATCCTGTATACAATTTGTTGAGCGCTCGCTGCGCATTTTCTTTTCCTCTTGCCGGATAAATCACAATCCGCGGATAATACACACCAGCAACTACCACTTTATCAGTAACCATTACTTTAAAGGCAGCAATGAGATTCTGCAATTCAGGATCATTTTTTAAAAGAGTTAGTAAGGTAACAATCGTGGGTGTTAAATCTCCTTGAGGCATAAGGTGTATTTTATATTCGTACGCAATAGAATCAGCAACTAATTGGCGTTCTTTTTTTGCTTGTTGGATATACTCATCTTTTTTTATATCGCGTGAGTTGTAGAGTTTTTTAATAAGTTCATCTAAATCTGCAAGCGCTTTCACGCTTCTATCTTCTCTTACTCCTTTTAAAATAGCATTTTTATTTGCAGGCTTGGGTTGCTCAAAATAAAAGTAGCCTTGATCAAAATTATAATAGGGCATCAATTCAAAGTGATACCCCAACGCTTTCCATTTTAAAAGCCTCAGTGAAAATTCATTAAATGCAAGTTTGCTTAATTCACTTACTAATACATTCCCCTCACGATACACATGCGGCACGTAATCTGCTATCGCTTGATGCAAATGCGACGGAACATATAAAAACAACTGATAAAATACTGATGCCAACTCTTCCTTGGATACCGTATAGGTCGGTTTATATGTTTTAAAGGCATGATAAGCTCTTATACCTTCGGAAGTATCTTTTGAGGTATGAGCATGTTCCACTAATGGTTCAATAATTTCCTTTTGCTCCATTCCAATCATGCTCAAAAATGCAATGCTTATTATACAAATTTTTTTCATGGTTCCCCTTTTACTTACCCTTCTAGTTTACAAAAATGCCATTTATCGTAGAATAAAAGCAACAATCAGCTTTTCTCCTGCTATTATCGAGAATTTTAATGGATTTAAAAAAAATTAATCTTAAAGATTTTTCACCTTCCCAGGTGCGTAATTTTTCTATTATAGCCCATATTGATCACGGCAAATCAACCCTTTCTGATCGTCTTCTGGAAAGGACCGGCACTCTTTCTGATCGGGTAAAACATGAGCAGTTTTTGGATAAGCTCCAAGTAGAAAAAGAGCGGGGAATCACCGTGAAGGCTCAAACTGCTTCAATGTTTTATGAGCATAAGGGCACCATGTATTTGCTTAATCTGATCGATACTCCGGGCCATGTGGATTTTACCTATGAAGTTTCTCGATCATTGTATGCCTGCCAAGGGGCCGTACTTTTAGTTGATGCTACTCAAGGGGTGGAAGCACAAACCATGGCAAATTTCTATCTTGCTTTTGAGCAAGAACTCACCATTGTTCCCGTGCTCAATAAAGTTGATATGAGCCATGCCCAGCCAGAACGAGTGATGAGACAGATGGAGTTCCTCTTTGATTTTAAAGAATCGGAAATTATCCATGCATCCGGAAAAGCAGGCATTGGGATCAATGATGTGCTCAATGCAGTAATTGAACGCGTACCCGCACCTCAATCAAATCCAACCCAACCACTCAAGGCATTGCTTTTTGATTCTTGGTTTGATGCCTATCGGGGCGTGATCTGCTTGATCGCACTCAAAGATGGCATGATCAAAAAAGGTGATATGATCACTTTGGCACACGAAGGGCTCGAGTATGAAGTATTAGAATTAGGCCTTATGTATCCCGATCAACAACCAATGGATGCACTCTATGCGGGCCAAGTAGGCTATTTAATCACCGGTATGAAAACGGTTCGTGAAGCACGCGTGGGCGATACTCTTTATCATTCACGATTCCCGGTAAAACCGTTTCCCGGATTTAAACCGGCCAAACCGGTAGTATTTGCCGGTATCTTCCCGGTTGATGCCAGCGAATTTGAAGTATTGCGTGATGCGATTGATAAATTAACACTTAATGATGCCAGTGTAACGGTTGAAAAGAAAACTTCTCCGGCACTTGGACTCGGATTCCGCTGCGGCTTTTTGGGACTTTTGCATATGGATGTATTCAAGCAACGGCTTGAACAAGAATATAATGTGACGGTGATCGCAACGGCACCAAGCGTACTTTATAAAATTAAGCTTGCGCACACGGGCCAAATGATTGATGTAGAAACTCCCTCAGATTTTCCTGAACCAAATAAAATTGAGGAAATTTACGAACCGATCATTACCGCAACCATTATCGTACCCAAAGCATATCTGGGTAATGTGATGACGCTGTGCGATGAAAAACGCGGCGAACAAAAAGAGATGAAATTCCTTGATGAGGATCGCATTATCTTAAAATATAAACTTCCACTCAATGAAGTTGCGACTGATTTTTATGATCAACTCAAATCATTGAGCTCAGGCTATGCCAGCTTTGATTATGAAGAAGCAGGTTATCAACCTGAAAAATTAGTAAAAATGGATATTTTGCTCAATGGTAAGGCAGTTGATGCATTGGCACTTATTGTGCATACGGATAAAGCATATTATATTGGCCGTGATTTGTGTGAAAAATTGCGTCAAGTAATCCCGCGCCAACTATTTGAAGTTGCAATCCAAGCAGCCATCGGCGCTAAAATTATCGCTCGTGAAACCGTTTCAGCATTGCGCAAAGATGTAACGGCAAAATGCTATGGCGGAGATATTTCTCGTAAGCGTAAGCTTCTAGAAAAACAAAAAGAAGGTAAGAAGAAGATGAAACAAGTGGGTAATGTGGAAGTGCCACAAGAAGCATTTTTGACCATTTTGAAGCGATGATCATGAACCTCATTCACCAACTTCATAGATTTGAAAATTCATCCTTTTGCACTCTCGAAGAGCAACCAAAGGTTACTCAGTTTCTTTCATTTTTAAAAGCTAACCCGCATGCCTTTGAACGCACCAACAAAGGTCACATAACCAGCTCAATTTGGATCGTAAATGCCGAACGTACCCATGCATTACTCACCCATCATAAAAAATTCAATGAATGGATTCAGCTTGGTGGCCACAATGACGGTGATCATGATTGCAGATCCGTAGCTGCGCGGGAAGCATTTGAAGAATCTGGCATTCAGGGATTACAGTTTTTAACCGATGGTATTTTTTACCTAGACATCCACGAAATTCCCGCACCCTGCTCCTCCCATTATGATGTGGGATTTCTTATGGAGGCGCCAGCTAGGAGCAATTATCTGGTAAGCGATGAATCACATGATCTGGCATGGGTGCCGTTTGATCAAGTTGGCCAATACACCCATGAACCATCAGTGTTGCGCATGCTTGAAAAGTTCAAAAAATCTCCCTTCTATACAATCAAAAATAGCGGTAATACGGCAATTTTTAAGAAAGAACCGCCGGCCATTTGATCATTGTCTGCCATTCCTGTAGCCTAATTATGATTAATCTTGCCAATGCCTAATCGCTTTATTCTAGGCTCATTACGGCCAAAGCTGGCTCAAGCTGCGGCCTACACACAGGATGATTAAATATATTTTCCACGGAGAAAAAGCATGTCAGAATTAGAAAATTATCCCTTAGAACATCTATTTGAAGGTAATATATACCTATTTCATGCCTTTGATGTGGGTGATGATATCAATTTAGAGAAAGTAAAAGCATCTGGCGTTGTGGTCCCTCAACCCCTTACTCTTTCTAAATTCTTTAAAAATTATCATTTACCTTTAGCTATTGAGATGCCAAATATCCAGCAAAGCCCTACGTGCATCAGCGCAAAAATTCATAATTTTGGCACCATTTCATTACTCTATAAAATTCCTTTTAAAGACACTCTAAAAAACATTCGCCAACAATTAGAAGGCATTGATAATCAATGGGCAGAGCAAAGTTTAATTGATTGCGAAAATATTTTTAAAAGCATTAAGCCCCATATTACCAAGTCACATTTTTTTCACACGCGATCTTCATATGTGGTGATCCAGGTTGATCCGCAGGATCAATTGCTTGATATGGTAAAGCTCAAAGATAGTTATGGTGGGATCATCGCATCGGCACTTCGCTTTGAAACAGAAACACTTTCAGAAAATCAAAAAAATGAGATTCTGGCATCAGCCATTGGTTATTTTAGAGGTGATTTAATTGTGGTTGATACCGAAGCTGCCTTTATTTATGATGATGAATATCAGGATTTGTTAGATTTTTTTGAATTTGCCAATATTCAGCATTTGGAACTGCGGTATTTTGATCGCACCTTGGAGCAACAGCTTAATTATATTTATGAGGGGCGCGTGCGCAAGGTGCCACTTAAGGCATATTTCCCCTTCATCGGCACACTCTCTAAGGGTCCTGTGGATGATCTTGATAAATTGAAAGTGGATATTTCAGTAATCACTGAGCGCTTGGAAGGCAGTATTAAGCTTGCCGGTGAGCCATTCTATTCTGAATTGTATTCACTCTTGATTGAAAAGCGTGAATTAAAAAATCTCAAGGATGCGATCGATAAAAAACTTGCAATCGTAAAAGATGTATTATCCACCTTGCAACATAAAACAGAAGCAATTCGTGAAGATATGCTCACCGTATCCATTATTGCACTCATTTTTATTGAGCTGATAATTGGTATGTTGAGTTATTTTAGAAGTTAGCCATTCGCAACACTTACTTTTGCCGGTCTTAGAATCTGATCTTTAAACCGATAGCCTTTTTGCAAGACTTGCACAATCTGACCCGCTTTATGATCTGGCGATTCTACCTGCATAATCGCTTCATGAAGATTTGGATCAAACTCAGTTACTTCTTTGATCTCTTGCACGCCATATTTTTCTAAAATCTTTTGCAAAGATTTATAAATGAGTTCAAATCCTTGCAATGAACAAGTTTCGTCCTTATTGGCAAAAGCTCTTTCAAAATCATCTACCAGGCCAATAACATCGGTAAGAATAGAAGCTTGGGTATTGGTGATCCAAAGTACGCGCTCTTTTTCACTACGACGCTTATAATTTTCAAATTCTGCTGCAGTTCTTAAACAACGATCCTTCCATTCATCTTTTTGAATTAAGCATTCGCTTAATTGTTGTTCAAGATTAGGATTCTGATTTGTTTGAGTAGTGGTTTCTTGGTTTTTAATATCTTGATCTTGCATAGCAATTCCTAGTACACCCATTCGCTTCGACGGAACCCATAGGGCGATTGGACTTCTCGACTCGGTTTTTTGAACCTCACCCGAAGCGAATGGACAAAATTATTATTAAGCCCATAGTCCCATTTAAGAGAGCTACAATATCGATTTTAATTATATTTTTTCAGTATACCAGCTGTATTTTTCAAAACAATATCAGATAAAAAAAGTTGTCATACTTTGCGTTTTTACAAGAAATTTTTATACTCAAGACACTCACTATAAATAAGCGAAAGATACCTATGAAGTTGATAAAAATTTTTGCCTTAATAGGCTTTTTTACTTTTTTTACCCTTATTCCTATTGATAATCCCCATTTCTGGCGCGGTACCAATTTTTTAACTGAATTTTATGAACCTCGTTTGGCCTGGCCCTGGTTGAGTTCCGGGCAAGTAACCCTCGGATTTGGTACTACTGAATCTGCTCATGATCCAGATGGGCACATCATTCCCTTAATTGGACTCTTTGATCCGGCACTTATTGATAATCCGGCCTTTGACCATGCTAGATTCCATATTAATGAAGCTAATTTTTGCTTGAGCCATAATTTTTATCGGGGCTTTTTTACTCAGTTTCATATTCCTTTACGCAAATTAATGTTTACTCACATTCCCACCCTGGGTAATTTGCAGGGGCAGCACACCAGTAGAAGTTTTGGAGATTTGAGTCTCTTGGGTGGATGGACAATTAATTATGAAGAAACCTGTGATATTGATTATGTGGATGTAACTTTTCGCGCCGGTATATTATTTCCCACAGGCACCAAACGTGATCCCATTTATGTGGTGGATATTGCCAATGGCTATAATGGCCACTATGCAATTCCTCTCAGTTTTGATCTTGCAATCGGCTGGTTTGATTGGATTACCGTAGGCGCTCATGGGGGAATAATGCCCTTTATTAGCAGATCCTTAGAATTTGATTTAATTTATCCAAGCCCGGGCACTATTTGGGAAGTAAACGCTTATTTTAAAGCAGATCATATGATTTTGGGTCTTTCTTTTTTGTTTGATTATAGCTTTGCGCACCAAACCGGACCAAGTCAAAAAATTACTTTGTCCCATAATGATCCTCAATTTAATTCCTGGACCATGCACACACTCAATTTTTTGCTCAGTTATGATTTTGCCACGTACCAACAACCGTATTTACCCGAAATCGGCTTTTTTTACAATCTGGTGGTAGGCGGCAAAAGAATATTTAATACCGATATGGGTGGACTTACTTTTGGTATTATGTGTGATTCTTGTTTTTAAATATACATTTTCGATTATTTTAGGCTACTGTTGGAGCTAGGTCAAACAAGTAGAACGAGCTAAAAGATATATTGCTCCGGCAAAGCGTTATACAAAAGCTGGGAACGAAATTTCCGAACGCAAATTGGATGGATGACCATGAAAAAGAAGGCTTCATCCAAGTAAGTTGAATATCAAGCGCGTGGCGAATCTGCTTTTTGAAATCGCAAATAATTACATTCAGAGAATCATAGACTTGTCTATACTTTTGTTCATTGAGAGTAATTTCTAGATAATCAAGCATACGCAACAAATATTCTAATTCGTCATAGGTAACCGTTGCTTCAAAACGATATGCATAAATAGCCTGATCTATATAACTTTTTAAACGCATTAAACGGCCCACTAATAGATCAACTTGCTCATCAATTTTTTCATTGCAATAAATGCGATCTTGAATAAGTAAAACATCAGTATAGGATTTCATGCAAGTATCAACTATCGATTTAAAAGAATTGAAAGGATATAACACATTAAAAAATGGTTCACTGCATGAAGTTGTAGACAAAAAGAGTACCATTACACTACAAAACATTTTTTTACGCATCATTTTCTCCCCTATAACGTTTCTCTTTTAAATTGCCCAATTTTAAAATTAAGGGTCAATTCTATCTTTTGATTTGGCAATTTTAATACGCTTTATTCGAATATATTTAAGGAGAAAACAAATGGTATTACGAAATTTAGCCATTTTACTATTTTTTTATTTACCCCTCAATGGCATGCAAACAAAAACTCCCGCAGACCTATTTACGGGAGCTGCCGCGGCAGGCAATATTAAAGGAATTAATTATTGGATACACCAAGGTTTAAAACCCCAAATTCATAATAGCTGGGGAAGAAGTCCACTCAGTTTGGCGGCTGGTAATGGTCAGGTTGAAGCTGTTAAAGAACTGGTTAATAAACATAATGCACAAATCGATTTTCAGGATCAAAATGGACTTACTCCTTTAGGATGGGCAGTGCAATACCTGAATAGAAACCAATCTTTAAATGATTATTTAACTATAATTAATTTTCTCATCGCTAAAGGTGCAAATGTAAATCATTCCGCGCAAGGAATCACCGTTTTGCATAATGCTGCTCGCGGAGGAAATATAGAAATTATTCAGTTATTACTCAATAATAACGCCCGAAATTCTATACATTCCGAAGGGCATCAAGAGAAAG
>BTUB01000059.1:0-7989 GCA_045863215.1 Candidatus Babeliales bacterium
CGCTTCTTTACCAGAGGCTAAAGCTAAAGGATTTGGCGCTGAAGATTTTTCTTTTAATACTTCCGATGAACGTTGCCAGAACTGCAATGGGGCAGGCATGGTAGAAGTTGATATGACCTTTATTCCTGATATTGAAACAATATGTCCTGCTTGCAATGGCATGCGGTTCAATGAAGAACTGCTCGCAATACAATTTCAAGGGCACAGTATTACCAATATTTTGGATTTGCCAGTGAGCGATGCCATACATATATTTAAAAATGACAAGAAGATTTCGTCATTTTTAAATATGATCAAACAAGTTGGGTTGGATTACTTGAAATTAGGCCAATCTACTTCCACATTATCGGGTGGAGAAGCGCAGCGCATTAAATTGGCGGCTGAATTATCCAAACCCCAAACCGGAAATACGTTATATTTATTGGATGAACCAACAACAGGCTTGAATCCTCAGGAAGTAGAAAAGCTGCTTGAGATATTGAGAAAACTGGTATCAAAAGGAAATACAGTGGTAGCAATTGAGCATAACTTAGACGCTATTTCTAAGGCAGATACCATTATTGATTTTGGCCCTGGCGGCGGGATTGCAGGAGGAAAAATCGTTGCAACCGGTACACCTGAAGAAATTGCAGCAAATAAAAATTCATTAACCGGGCAGTGCTTGCAACCACTCCTTAAAGAAATGATAATAATACTATAAATTTCCTGTTTTTATAAAAAGAGAATTTATGGATAAGCTTCTTTTATTGTCTCTTCTGGGACCAATGCCAGCTAAGGTTGATCTTCGGCCGCAGATTATCGAATCAGTTGATTGTGGACCATATATTCGCCATAAGGTTGAATATTATGCTGAAGCTCATGATCGTATTCCTGCTTATCTTCTTATTCCCAAAAACTTAAGCAAGCCTGCTCCTGCAGTGTATTGTTTTCACCAACATGCAGGGAATTTTGCATTAGGCAAAAGTGAGGTGGTTGGATTAGCCGGCGATCCAGATCAAGCTATTGCTGTTGAACTTGCGGAGCGCGGATATATTGCTTTTGCACCCGATGCGATTGCTTTTGAGGAACGAAATTGGACACCCGATAAATCAGGCCGAGCAGAATATTTTGAATTGGCCACGCGGTTAATACAAGGCCAGACATTATTGGCAAAAGTTTTGCATGATGTATCGGTTGGCATTGATTATTTAGAAAGCAGGCCAGAAGTTGATAAAAATAGAATTGGATTTATTGGCCATTCGTATGGCGGCCGCATGGCGCTCTGGGCTCCTGTTTTTGATAAAAGAATCAAAGTCTCAGTGTCAAACTCTGGATGCGTAAATTATAAAGATTCGCTCTTGCGGGATATTGGAATTCAGATGGAATTCTGCGTTCCCAATATTCTAAAACATGGCGACATTGAAGATGTGGTGAGATTGGTGGCTCCAACGCCACTCTATATTTCAGCTACCTATGATGATAAATATAGCAAAAATGCACAAAGCATTTATGATTATGCAAAATCAGCATTTAGTGGCAGTGAATTGAAACTAAAAATATGGCCAGGTAAGCATGTATTTACCAAAGAGATGCGGGAAGAGGTCTATAAATTTTTAGACAAATATTTGACTTTAAAATAGCCAATATTAAACTTTTGTGCAGTTTTATTCTTTAAAATCAACATTCGTAGAAGGAGCTTTATGATTTCATCTAAAGTTTTAGCACTCAGCCTATTGCTCGTTTCTCCATTCGCACTTGCTCGCATTCAATTACACACTCAAGCAGAACTTAAGAGTTCAAAACATTATGGTAACCATAGCGCTGATATTACATTTCAAATTGATGCACATGAATCTTTAGAAGTATATAATCATGGCAATGTGAAGGTGGTAGCAGAATTATTAGCTGAAGAAGAAACTAATGCAACGGCATGCTTTTCTATTTATGCTAAAAATGCCGCAGGAGAATATGAAAAAATTTCAGCTCCGGTAATTGTTCCTAATTATACCGAACCCGCAATGATCTCTATGGGTTCAACCGATGGTGAAATTTTTACTATGACGGTAAAAGCGCAAAAAGTTTAATCTGTTCTTGTAGATTGATAAAATTGAGGGTCGATCAAAAGTCGGCCCATTTTTATAGATATTAAATTTGACGTATTGCCTTTGCGGTAGGGTTGAACAATAATGAGAGTGATTGTTGAAGTAATTTCCAGTTAAAAGTTCGAAGAGTGACCAGTGACTGCAGCCAATATCTAAAACCTATTATGTGAATAACATAGTGGGTTTTTATATTATGGGAAAAATAGTGTACGAAATAAGAATCATCTTAAAAGTGGTATTTATTTACTTGTATCACTTAACTTGTGTTATGTGTCCAACTGTTTTTCTTATGGTGAACGAAAACAACAGTTTCTTACGTAAAAGATATTAATAGAAGTAAAAAAGAGATTTGAGCGTTTGATGAAGGAGTAGTTTGGATTTCAGTGCCTTTTAATATAAAAGCCGCGGTCAATGTTCCCATGGTTCTTCCCACAATACCACACTAGAATATAAATTAAGTACATTCTGTGACATGCTAAACGCAGCATCTATAGAAAGTTGAAATTTTCACAGACAATCGCGTTATTTTTAACACCTTCTTGCTTCAACTGTTTTATAAAAGCATCCATCATGGGTGGGGGACCGCACAGAAAGAAATTCTTTTTCTCAAATGACCCAATTATGTTTTTAATTTCATCTAACGTCAAAAATCCTTGGCGTTCAGAGCAATGTGAGTTATAAGTGATATTTGTATTAATACGAGAAAAAGATGCAAGTTCATCATCAAAATCTGCGCGTGCCATTTCTTTAACACAATAAAAAATGTAACTTTTTCGCTGAGTGGGATGGTGAGCTTCGTGCCCCAACATACTTAAAAAAGGAGTTATTCCTATTCCTCCGGCAATAAAAACGGCATCAGTATTTTCAAATAAAAATTTCTCATAAAAGTGCCCGTAGGGCCCCCATATTATTGCCGTATTTCCTTCCTTAAGATTATCCATTTGTGCGGTGTAATCACCGAGATTTTTTATTGAGAGTCGTAAGAAATTTTGCTCGGGATGCGAAGAAAGAGAGAATGGGTGTACCTCTGCGCCAAGGACCTGGTTATTAAATGTGATATAAATAAATTGTCCGGGTTTATATGTTAATGAATTTTCTTGAGGATGAAGAATTACGTTCCATGTTTTTCGAGTTTTTTTAATTTCAGTTACCTGATAGTCAAAACGTGGTCCCACATAATAATATAAAACAAGAATATAAAAATACGAGAAAGCCGCGAGTGCCATAAACCCATACATCCATACACTCAACCAAAATGACGCATTAACTTGCGCATCAATAAGATACACATGTAAAAAAGTACACAGGAGAACAATAATAAATAAGTTATGAGTGTATTTCCAGATATGATAGGGTAACTGAATCCATAATGTGCATGCAATGAGAAGGACAAACATTAAAAGCGAAGCTAAGCCAAAGAAAATTCCGTCAAATAAACCAGGGACGAATAGTCCAAATGCCTTACTCCAATTGGGAATAAAGCGCATAAATTGAAAAATAGGATGCAAGCATATGGCCACAAAGCTGAGTTTCCCTATATTTTTATGCACATGATACACTTTATCCAGTCCCACAAAAAGCAGTTCTAAAATGCGTGCCCGTGTCGCTAATATGAACGTCCAACACATGCCTATGGTTCCTGCAAGAACCACGGCTTTTGAAAGAAAAAGAAAGGGATCGGTTTGTATAAATGCATAATTTTTAAGCGTTAAAAGCCAAATTGCCCATGTTATGATAATAGTTAGTGCTATACTCGAGATGCCTATGGCGCGCCTTAAAAAGTGGTGTCTAGAGCTTTTTAGTAATAATAAGAACATCGTTTTCGTCCAAAATATAGGATTATAGTATCAAAGGGTAAAACTCATTGCTAAAATAACGTCAATCATGCCTGCTTAATATATATAATCATAAAAATTGTGACTAATATGACGATTTTTTTTATTTGAGTATTAGTTTCTCATGTGTGCTGTATATCTACAATGCGTACGAAAACATTGTGAAAAAAATTACAAGCAATGTTCTTATAAGCAAAAAAAGATGGCTATATTTTAAATAACCCATCTTGTGGTTCATCCAGGCACACATTTAAATTAAGATGGGTAAACAATTCTGTCCATAATGCTGAATCGCCTTTCCAATCTTGGCCGGGTGTTATAGGCAGATAACAATTTTTGACGTGTGCAATGTTCCAATCTTCTTTGATTTCATGCGAGTTATCAACGGCGAGTATGAGAAAATCAGCCAGAGGGAATTGCTTTTGCAGCACTTGTTTAAGTTGATTTGCTTGCTCCTTGCTAATTTTGCGGCGAATTACCAATGCTCTGCAGGGTTCACTCAATTTCTGATAAAATCGGTGAATGCGCCGCTCATAGGTGCTCCTCACCTTTTCGTAATCATCCATAAAGTTGGGATTGAGTTTAAAATCGTGCAAAAATTTGATGCCATATAAGTTATTCAAAATATATTTTTCATTTTCGGTGCAGATAAGCTGCAAATACTCGGGTGCTAAAAAATCTTTAAACTTATTTTCAATAAGTGCGATCAGCGCGTCAAATGGGCAGATGATCCAATCAAACGGATATGCTTCATAGCGTAATCCGTGAATGCGGAGCTGATAGGCCACTTGGCAGTTAATGCCTAAACTAATAATAGGATAATAAGGCTGTGATACTGCTTGTTTGGTTTGCATACACCAGGAGATAAAATTCTGATCATATATTTGTTCAGATCCTTGTAATAGTAATGGAAAGAGTAAAAATACAGGCAACTCGATTTTCATAGATATGCTTCCTAAATTACATCTTTATTTTTATGGCATATCTTGAACTTCAAAGTGAAGAAAAAGTACCAGAATTTTCTTTATTGCTCGGCAATCCAATTTGGAATTACTCGTTTTCCATAGTTTAAAAAGTGAGGAAGTCCAACGCGGTGCTCGATTTTTCCTGCGGCATCCGGTTTTCTTTCAGGAAATGCTATCCCAAAGCCATATAGATGCGGTGAAATAATGCCGGTAGTATCATCGTAGCTTATTGATTTACCATGTGACAAAGGGGTTATATTTTGCTCAAATCCAACTGCGTAAATAATTTTCGTACATTGAGGTAAATACGTTTCGCGGGCAAGTTGATCGTTATATACTCTTTGTATTTCAGGAAGAGCGTTTGTTTCAAGAATTTCACGTGCAAAGGTGGCAGCCGCGCCCTTTAATCCCGTTTCAGCATTTACAGGGCCGTTCGGTGTTTGCATTGTATAGAGAAATGGATGATTATAAAGGTTAATTATTTTTTTTACCGGTAATTGGCTGAGAAGCATCATCACAGAAACTGCTGAGTGAGCGCTTCCCACTACGGCAATAACATCATCTTTATTTACTTGCCGAGCTAGTTGATTCGGGCTAAGTGCAATATTGAGCGGAATCTCTTCTTTACAGTTATAATCAAGAGAACGAGGATGAGAGCCCGTTGCTAAGATTACTTTGTTTGCAATAATACGTTTTTTATTTGCTTCAATGATCCATCGACCGTTTTGCGATTCTAAGTTGGTTACTTTTTCTTTTAGTCCATGAACATCTGACAAGAGCCAATAAGAAATTTCTTGTAACGGTTTAACAATCAATTCAAGAGGATAATATTGGTTTAAATCATACTTTTTAAGATATTCGATAGGGTTTTTAGGGCATTTTTTTAAATAATTACAGCCATCTAAAACGGTGATCCATTGAGCAGTGCTTAAATTTGCAGGAACCCCTTGATAATATTTGCCTAAAGCTCCTACCTGGAATTCAGGATCTATCCATGCAATTGAAGAAGGAGCAATCCCATTTTCAATTAATAATCCAATTGCTAAAATTCCAGCAGGGCCTGCACCAATTACCGCCCATTCATAATTTATATTTCCCTGTTTGAGAGTAGAAATAGCATCTGTTGAATTACGAGCGTAAATGGGTATTGCAGGAATCGCACTAATTAATACTGAGGAAAAGATAAGAGACTGAGATATCTTTCTAAAAAAAGAACAAAAATACATAAAACCTCCATTTGAAGTAACCATTTATTACTTATTTATAAGTATATTCTTTTGATAAATTAAATCAATTGTTTCGACGGTTTGTTTTCTATTTGAAATTTTCTCAAGGGGTGTATCTATCTTGCCAGAGGCAAATTTGGTTACTCATAGGATAGTTTCAATACAATAGATGGTTCACTTAATTTTACTTGTTTAAGCCTACGGATTGATTTGAGGAGTAATTAATACTTTATTTTGCAATAAACGAGCATACTATATTACTATTAAGTGTTATCACTTTTATCGAACCATACGAGAATTTTATGAAAAATATCTTATATTTAGCGTCAAAATCATTTTCACGCAAAGAATTGCTGCGCAAAGCAGGCATTCCGTTTGTTGTGATTAATCAAGATGCGGATGAAACGCGCTGCGATTGGAATCAACAATTGCAAAAAGTGGTAGAGACCATTGCAATTCATAAGATGAATCATGCGATTATGCCACATGTCAAAGAAGACGCGGTTGCCTTTGTAGTAACTGCAGACACGTTGAGCGTCGATGCAACAGGTGCCATTAGTGGGAAGCCTACTGATTTTCAGGATGCAATTGCTAAAATTAAAGCGGCGCGCGGTGGGGTAAATTTCTGTGGGACTGCTTTTTGCTTGGAGCGACGCAGATATAAAAATGGCATATGGGAGACAGAGGCTCAGATTGTAAAATTTGTGCACGCTGAATATTATTTTGAGGTTCCTGATGAATTTATACGTGATTATATTAAACATTCAGGTGCGCTTGAAGCAGCAGGAGCCATTACCATTGAAGACGGACCTCAGTATTTGAAATCAGTTTCTGGATCCTATAGTGCGATTGTGGGTTTGCCTATGTATGAATTATGGCAAGCACTTACCGAATTAGGATTTTTTTGATGACTCGTAAGAAATACGCTTCGGGAAAAATTTATCTTTTAATTTTTTTTCAAACATATCCAATAATTCATCTGTATCTTTTTGGGTAATATATTCTCGAAAGAAAGCAGAGAGTATTTTATTGTGAATGTGATTCCATGCAGTTTGGTAATTTGTTGCATCATCTACGATGTTATTAAGTTCTGTTTCTAATTCGCCTAATGTTTTGAAATATTTTAATGTGTGGCTTTTGACCTGTGAACCAGTAGTAGATACAGATGGTTGTATTCTAGGCTGATAGGGTCTTACTGTAGAGCGAGTGGATTGTATTGTAGAACCATATTGTGATACCGGTTTTCTCATTGCTTCTATTTGAGTTACGACTAAAGCTATTATAAAAAATAGGTATTTTGTGATCATATTTGTCCCTTTTAATATGAATCATTTTTTTATAATGATACTAACTTGTCTATGCAAATTGCAATTGTTTAATAATTGTTGGAATTCTAGTTATTATAATACCAATTTTCTCATTTTTTCAGGATTGGTGTAAAGTCAATTCCAACCAATGGAAGTTGAACCTTGTATTGAAATTTAAATAAAAAAGGAGTTTTAGTAAAAAACTCCTTTTTAAAAGGTCTTTTTATGTTTAATTCATCATATTTTTAGTAGGCTTCCAACGTTTTAAAAGCTCTTTAAAGAGCAAATCTTGCGCGTTTTCCGAGGGATGCAGTTCAGATTTTGCCGTGGCTTTTTCAATGCTGGTTCGCAGGGTATCATCATCGCATAGGGTTGCATCGATGTGATCTACAGTGGTCATTAAATTTTTCTCAACGGCACGTTGCACTGCTTGCTCTTTCATAGTTTCAAGCAATATAATTTCAAGCATGCCAAAAAATTCGATAATACTGTGTTGCACGTCTTCAACTCAGTCTGGATCTGCATTCACATCAGGAATCTGTTCAAACTGTTTAATATCTTCACGCAAACCAGAG
>BTUB01000060.1:0-7832 GCA_045863215.1 Candidatus Babeliales bacterium
CATCCTCCACGCGGCGTCGCTGCATCAGGCTTTCGCCCATTGTGCAAGATTCCTCACTGCTGCCTCCCGTAGGAGTCTGGACCGTGTCTAAGTTCCAGTGTGACCGGACACCCTCTCAGGCCGGTTAACCATCATTGCCTTGGTGGGCCGTTACCCCGCCAACTAGCTAATAGTACGCAAGCTCATCCTTTAGCGATAGCAAAGAGGCCATCTTTCTCCCCGGAGGGACGTATGCAGTATTAACCCCGATTTCTCGGAGGTATTCTTCACTAAAGGGTAGATTCTCACGCGTTGCTCACCCGTTCGCCGCTTTACTAACTCCCGAAGGAGCTTTCTCGCTCGACTTGCATGTGTTAGGCACGCCGCCAGCGTTTATTCTGAGCCAGAATCAAACTCTCCATTACAAAATATATAATTATATGTATGGACATTAAAAAAATTGAACTGGTAGGTAATTTTTGTTTTTCTGTGTATTTCAAAGAAAATGTAAAATTTTTACTTCGACCCGGAGCCCTTAGTGGGAACTCCTGACGCCTTGCGTTTTGTGCGATTCATTTATCGAAGATTCAGGTAAAATTATACATGCATTCCTCAGAGAGTCAACACTTTTTTAAAAGTTTTTTTAAATTTATTTTTAAAGCTCTAGAAGCGCTTCTCTTTTTTAAATTCTAAATATTCAATTTTATACCCGAAACTGCCGATCTAGAAGCGGATTACAAGCATACCAGGATGCCCAGAAAGCTCAAGTGAGTCTCCTCATTTTAGCCAAAAAAGAGTGATATAAAGCCAAAAGAGTAAAAAAAGGGTATATTATTTTGACATATATATAATAAGGATAAAAAAGATGTTATTTGATGATTTACAAGAACAGCTCAAGGCACTTACTCCCGATATCACTATTATCAAAAATTACTGGCAAAATAGTCCTCTTGAGGCCAGGTATAATACCCTTGCCCAAGAAACGATCCAAGAAGACTTCTGGAAAAATCCTAATCAGGCCTCTATCCTTAAAGAATTCCAGCAGATTAAGAATCAAAGAGAGAATTACCTATCTATCATAAAAACAAGCACAGAGCTGATTGAGCTTCTGGATATGTTTAAAGATGATGAACAAGAGCTTAAAAAATTGGGAGCCGAGATTCGAAATTTGACCAAAAGCATCGTCCAGTTTAAAATCTCGATCCTTTTATCTGGCCCGGATGATGCTTCTGATGGATTTTTAACTATCAATGCAGGAGCAGGCGGCACTGAATCACAGGATTGGGCAGAAATTCTCTTAAGAATGTATGTGCGATTTTGTGAAAGAGAAGGTTTTTCTGTTTCTATGGTGGATTATCAAGCAGGCGAAACTGCCGGAATCAAGTCTGCCACTCTGTTTATTAAAGGCAAAAATGTCTATGGACTTTTAAAAGGTGAACAGGGAATACACCGATTAGTGCGGATTTCACCTTTCGATGCTAACAAACGAAGACATACTTCCTTTAGTGCAGTGACCGTAACACCTGAAGTTCCGGAGCAAGAAATTACTATCAATCCTGATGATTTGCGCATAGACACCTATCGCTCGGGAGGTGCCGGCGGCCAGCATGTAAACAAAACAGAATCTGCCATTCGAATTACACATATCCCTACTAACACCGTGGTACAATGCCAAATAGAGAGATCTCAAGCACAAAACAAAGAAACCGCTCTTAAAATGCTCAAGGCAAAATTGGCCCAAAAACAAAAAGAGGAACAACAAGCCAAGCAAGCAAGCATCGAAAAGAAAAAAATAGAATGGGGCTCGCAAATTAGATCGTATGTGTTGCATCCCTATAAAATGATCAAGGATCACCGCACCGATCATGAATCTCCTCAGCCTGATCTGGTTCTGGATGGTGATATTATGGATTTCATAGAAAGCTATTTAATTTGGGCCGCTCAAGAAAATAGATAATTAAGGATTAAAATATGCGCATTATATTATTATCATTGCTTACTATCAATTGTTTCGCCCAAGAAATAACAATCTGGCCCGTAGAGTTAGATGATACCGATTCCTATTTTAATACAAAATTTCTGAGTAATTATTCTGCCGTATCAAAAAAATTAATCGAAGAAGAGGATTTTAAAGATGTTACTTTTTCATCCCCAGATGGCATACAGCTGGCAGGCTTGGCGCGTCTTCCAAAAGATGCGACTTTTTCAGTAATCTGCTGCGCGGGATTTTTGCCCGGTAGAAAGGAAGGGTTGGCCACTTTTGCGCGTCTCTTTCCAAAAAATGCCAATATTCTTTTTTTTGATGCTCGCGGACATGGATCAAGCAAAGGTAAATTCTGGACCAACTTGCATAATTATGGACTCAATGAGTATCAAGATATTGCAGCTGCGGTTGATTACATTAAAAAGAATTCCGCTTACAATACACCTATTTTTTTACATGGTCTTTGCGCGGGAGCATATCACGCGGCAAATACACTCATGACAATACCAAAGGATGATCAAATTAAAGGCCTTATTTTTGATAGTGGGTTTACTAATCCACTCACCTCAATGGATATTCCGGGCCAATATTGCAAAGAAAAGCTAGCTCCGAGAATTTGCGCTTCAATTTACAAAGAAAATAAAGAAAAAGCCAAGACAAGATTGTTATCTAAAATCTTGGGAGCAATAGCAGCAGGTTTTTTTCGAGCATTAGGCGCGTGTGTTTATCCGTTCTTAAAACCAAAAGCCGCTCAACTTGATCTTTTGACTAAAATAAAAACTCAACCAATAGAATATCCGGTTTTATTTATTCATGCTGAAAGTGATAAATTTGCAAAAATTGAAAATGTCGCGCACTTTTCAGAATTAGTAACCGATTCTGAAAAATGGTGGATCCCGGATGCGCAAAATCCTAAGGATCCTCGCCCAGAACATGCTTTAAATCAGATAAAATGTAAACACGAGTATTTAAAAAAATTACAAGCATTTATAAATAAGCAACTTAATATCCCTCAAAATAATTAGTTAATCAGCGGCATATTACTCGTATCATCAACAAAGAGATCTATCGCATTGCCATGGTTTGCCATGATTTCATGCGAGTCACAATCAACAATGGTAGTATTCATATCATTTTCAGTGCAGGCAAATCCTGCTGCGATGGGCGCATTAACAGTAACATTTGGTCCGATTAAATGTATTACTTTTGAAATGCAATTATTAAAATGGGTATTATGAGCGCCTTCCGCATTAAAACCAAATGATACTTGTTGTTTTTCAAGTTCAAGAGAATGTTTTTGCGTGCTGGTGGATACATGGCTAGCGGCGCAACTATCAAAAATTGCGTTTGCACAGTTTTCTGCCGCAAACCCAAAGCTACGAATCGGAGCAGTAATTATCGATGCTGAACAATGAGTAAATACATTTGAATTCTGAGTATTTTGAACTCTAAATCCATATGATTCCGAGGGTAAATTTATATTTGAGTCAATCGTATCTCCATACGCGATAATATTAGTTGCATGACAATTTTCAACACGTATTGAATCTGTATCCGCAATAAGTTCAAAGCCAAACGGATTGCCATTATTGCTGATTATCGTATCCGCAACACAATCTCTTATAATGCAGTTTTTACAGACTGCAAATTCGTATCCCCATATATCGTTACCACGATAATCAGGAAGAAAAATCGGCGCGCCAGGATCATTCACATTATTGTTGGTTGCATGATGAACTGTTCTTAGCTTTTGAATTTCCGTAACATTTGAACCCACGCTTGATAATTTCGATACCGTACAATTTTGAATCAACACATTTTCAGCCCCTTCAACTCGTATTCCAAAGAGCCCCTTAATTTTGTGGCTGGGGTAAGTGTAAATTGGTATAACATTTTCTAAAAAAAGAGCTTCATTTTTTTCCAAAATACTCTGCGCAATTTTATCAAAATTTTTAGGTAATAATTTTTTAGCGTCCGGATGATGCGCCGCGAAAGCTCTTGCGGCAAATACTGTTGCTAACAACGGTTCATTAGGATTAAAAATTCCATTTTGATCGTAAGCATCTTTCCAAAATAAAGCCCCTCCTGGCAATAATCCCAAATTTTCAATTCCGATACTGTGCCCTTGACCTCCCGTATATTTGCTTCCGATTGTTGCAAATTGTACCGAATTAACCCCTAAATCATGTATATTTATTTCTTCTATTTGAATATCTGAACATGTTCTGCCTCCGGTCATATTCATTGCGTGGGAGCATAATGAGGTTGTCACCGGAAAATCAACATTACTTACTCCACCACCGGCAATGAAAATTCCACCAATCGTGCCGACTGGAAGCGACTGTGGCGGATTAAGAAGACCAGGGTTTTTTGTTAAGAATTCATCTAAGTTTTGTAATCTTACTTGTGCGTCCTTAAATCCTTGAGCAGCTAAATGTTGTAAAACTTGCTTAACATGCAAAACACCCACTAAAGGAACACTCGTTTTGATACTATGCTCAAGACCTGAAATCTCTATCTTTTTTAAAGAGCCGCGCACTAAACCATTCAATTCGATGCCACGCACTTCCCAATCTTTAATTATCAAATTTTCAAGATGAATATTTGAATTATTATTGCCATGAATTCCCCAATGACCCGATCTGCCAAGCGTACCATTTTTAATGATCACATTTGATGCGCTCACATAAGATAGGTCACCCTTAAAATTTACGAATGCTTGATGTGGATTAGGAAATCCGTAAAGAGTACCCGAAAAAGGACAATTATCTAATTCTATCTGAGCAAACACATTAAAAATATGCTGCTCATCAAATTCGGCACTTGAAGCCAAAGTAAATGTATTTAAATCTATGACCACCGGTTCCGTTGTTTCAATAGTTATAGAAGCAAACCACCCTGAAGCTGGTTTGTCGTTGCGCTTTTTTTCTGCCATTATTTGTGGATCGAACAAAACATTTTCTATGAACTTATAATATCCACCGGATTTAATTCTATAGGTACCACTATCAAAATCTAATTGAGAAAGTAAAATTTGTTTTTGAGCCAAAGCAGCATCTTCAATAAATCGCATATTATCTTTTGGAAAGACATTCAATGATAAACACAAACACACATAAATAATTTTTTTCATTCTACTGCTCTCTTTTTATTTTTCAGTAATATAACACGAACTCGATCTAAGAAATTTACGCTTAAACAAAACTTTTTTATAAATTCTTAAGTCGAGCTCACATTAATATATGATTCCTAACAATAATCGGTTTAGCTTCCTTATAGCCCAATACGAATCAATACATCCATTGTATGAGCAGTTTCGGTAATGCCGTTCGCGATGATTGTTCCACAAGCAAAGAAAAATGAGGTACGAATATATTCGTACCTCGTCTCTATCAATTAAATCGGAGTTATATTTATGCAATTTGTTCAAGTGTAATAGTAGTATTTCCTGAAATAGTAGTTGCAACCACTCCCAATTGCGCTGCTTGAATAACATCAGCCGCAGTAGCTGCCAAAGTAGCTTGCATCACTATGGCACCTGTTCCAGCCAAACTAAAATTTGTTCCTGGAATAGAACTACCATTTCTTAACAGAGCAAAATTAGTACTTTGAGATGCAACATCTAAATCTATGACAGCAGTTATCTTATATACGCCATTACTCAGAATTGTAATCTGGTCCGAATTGGTAACCGTACTGTGAGTAATATTCGATTTGATACCTTCATTGTTGTATGGAATAGCAGCAGTAGGGCTCACACTTAAATCCAAAGTCAAGGAAGAATTATAAAAATAAGCATAGGATCCCAAACTTGCAATGCCTGTTGCTCCCGTGGCACCGGTAGGTCCTACGGGACATACCGTGCAATTACCACAAGTTGCCTCTAAGGAACCTTGAGGATTAATATTATATCCAGTGCCTGAGTCACCGAATGTTGCATCTAAATTTCCATCAACATCATAACGTGCCACAAATGCACTCAAATCACTAATGCCGGCAATTACAATCATCTGATCAGCCGGTTGAATAGCAACCGCAGTCGCGCTTGCTTCATCACCAATAGGGGTAAGCACATATCCTGCGCCACCGCCAAAGGTGGTATCTAAGCTACCGTCAATATTAAGACGCATTACTAAAGCATCGGTGCCTGAACTTCCAGCCACTACAATATTGCCATCTGCTTGAATGGCAACTCCCAAACCATGATCAATATCGGTAGATGGAATATCATGCAACACAATACCACTCGTTCCAAAAGTTCCATCAAGAGTTCCGTTAGCAGTAAAACGCGCAACCGCAATTTGATGATCACCACCATTGATAGCATAACCAGCAACAATAATTTTATTACTACTATCAATCGCAATCGCATTTCCAACAGCAAAATCAGCTATCGAAACATTTGTTGTTCCACTCGTACCAAAGGTAGTATCAAGAATACCCGAAGAAGTATACCGGGCCAATGCAAATACCACTTGCCCACTTATTACAGCCGTTCCGGCAAGTACAATTCTGCCTGTAGATTGAATACCCATTGCATTAGCAGTACAACCATCTCCAATGGGAGTAGTAGTAATACCACTAGTTCCAAAGCCTACATCTAAGGCGCCATTAGCATTTAAACGAGTAACAAAAAATTGTGTTACTCCTCCTACGGTCGCATTACCAGCTACGAGTATTTTCCCTGATTGCATTGCGACAGCATTACCAGTCTCATTAATGCCTAGATTTAAATTTACTCTACCATTAGTTCCAAATGCAGAATCTAATGCCCCACCAGTAGTAAATCTCAACACTCCTATGGTATCATCACTAAAACCAGCAACTACAATCTTTTGATCACTTGGCTGAACTGTTACCGCCTTACCAAAAGCAGAGCCCCCAAAAATGGTCATATTATAACCAGTGCCATTATAGCTACCATCTAAAGTGCCATCTGTTAAAAAACGTGTTGATATTACTTGATCCTTATCACAGTTATTAGCAAAACCACTAGTCACTATGCGCGCATTAGATTGTAAAGCAATTGCTAATGATTGGACCTGAGTGCCAATAACATCCGCATAAATCGATGGTACTAAAAATAGCAATGTTAAAAAAAGTTTAATTGATTTCATTGCATACCCTATATATTGTTTTAATTTCAATAAAATACTATTTTCATTGTTTTGATATAACAATTCACATGTAAAAATCCTCCATAAAATTACCTATTTTTGAACAATTTTTACCACTGTATAAACTTCAGTATCATCAAATCCAGTTGCAATTCCAAAACCATCATTATTTTTTGTAACAGAACATCTATGTTGAATTTCAAAGTCAGTTTCGCTTGTTATTACAAGTCCAGCTTCTAGCAATGAATTAGAAACCGCCCCTCCATATACCGATGAAGAAAATGCCGCTGTTCCCATTTTTACTGTTTCATTAAGGGTTATATTTTGCAATCTCACTTTGTGTGTACCACACATATATGCCGGAGCGGCAACTGAAATTTCATACACGCCAGGCTTTAGACTAAATTGATTGTTTTCAAGCGTAACATTTGCTGAAGTGGTTACAATTTGATTAAGTTCACGCGTAATCCAAGTACCTGAGGTAAAAGTTCCCCCATCAATACCTGCATTTTTTTGATCAAATATCACAGTCGTATTACTAGCAACGCCATAAAAAATATCTACGATCCCACTAAAATACCAGTTATTATCAGACGATCCATTATCAAAATACCGTTGAATAGTAAGATCATCTCCTGCAGAACCCGCGATATATATTTGATTATTGTAAATAGTTATTGCTTTGGCACAATTTCCTAGATTATCTATTAATTTTGTTACATATCCTGTCGAATTAAAACTTGTATCCAACT
>BTUB01000061.1:0-7709 GCA_045863215.1 Candidatus Babeliales bacterium
TTTATACTTCACATCACGGCTGGTTGGAACATACAACGTTTTAAGTGCAGGTCCATTTAAGGCATAGTTAACTGCTTTTGCAACCACCATGATCCAGAATAATACCGATACCACCGGATATGCTTTAAAGCTGAGTACCATTGCTAATACGATAAATGGCATTAACACCAAAGATACTTTAATACCAAGACGTCTTTGAATATTGCTCACACCAAAAAGCAAACATAGGAATGATACTACATTCACCCATACGGCATAATCACCCAAGTATTCACTGCGAAGTGCTTCTGTATCAAATGAACTAAATACTAAGTATTTAAAGTTAAAATCGATAATGGTTACAATAATTTCATAAATACTAATTACTGCGAATATACCAAGCAAATATGGTTGTCTGAGCATAAGAAGCAAACCTTCCAAGAAGCCCGGCTCAGATTCTTTCGAATCACCTTTATCCTGGCTGTGATATCCCACCATTTCGCTTTTGGGAGTAGTTTTCATAAATAAGAAAATGCCCAGCATCATAGCAAGAATCAATAATCCGCAAATAATCACGGTAGGCCCGCTATTACCAAAATATCTTTTTCCCAATGGAGTAAAGAAATATGGTCCAAAAATTGCGCCCAATTGACCAAGCATAACCACCAACGGGAATCCACGTTTTGCTGATTCAGGAACCACCATATCTGCTGCAAACGCCCAGAAAAGTGCAACTACAATTGATCCATAGCTTTCTACAAATACATACCAAATCCAGGCAATATAACGATGTGGATCAACTGCAGTATTTGCAAGACCAATAGTAGGATGCATAAACAGCAACCCTAAGATTAGGGTACCAATGCAATATACCCCACCAATTACATAGAATAATTTATGGCGAGCTACCTTATCTACCAACTTGCTGTAAATCATAACAAGCGGAAAGAGAACAACCAATGATGCCAATTTTGCCCATGGCTGGTTGTCTGCATGAGCCATAGAACTGAAGATGGAATCCTTAAGCGGACGGAGCGTCCAATACACTCCAATTACAAAGGCGAAAATTACGCCTAATTTAAGAAATTTTTTGAGCTCTTCTCTTTGAAAATCGCCAAACCAGGCCTTCAAAAAAGAAGTAATCGGATTAGAAGCTTTCGCTTGCATAGTGTATAACCCTTTAACAAGAAGATGTGAATAAGAGACAATTAAGACGACTACAAACAACGGATCAAGATTATCAAAAGATTAATCAATTGTAAAAAGAATTCTAAGAAACATCAGTTATATTTCATATAATCACCGCATATTTCTCCTTTGGAATAAATTCAAATAGAATTAAATATTATAATTGTTCTTCTCCTTTGTTGAGCAAAGATCCCTCACAATATCTTATAGATTCTTACTAAAGACAAGTTCTATTATTTGTGTTAAAATTGGTATGATTTTTATTAGACATTAAAAAGCTATTTGAAGGGCTCCGCATGGAAAATAACACAAAACATTTGACAGAAGAAAAGGACTTACAACTTGCCCTGCTTCCTTTAAAAAATGTAGTGATTCTTCCTAAAAGTATTATTCCTATTATTGTAGGCAGACAATCTTCTATTGATGCCGTAGAATTTGCATTGAAAAATCAACAAACAATTTTTATCACTGCACAAAAAAATCCTAAAACTGAAAATCCTACTGAAGCTGATGTATTCGATCATGGAACCCGCTCTTCTATTTTGCAAGTAATGCGTATGCCCAATGGTTCGCTTAAACTACTGGCAGAAGGAATTTGCCGCTCTAAAATTGACAGCGCCTCGGCTCAAAACGGATTTATTGTGGTTAAATGCCATGATATTGAAACTACCAATGCAGAATTGAGTGTAGAAATAGAAGCGCTTTGGCGACAACTAAAAGCGCTGTATGGAGATTATGCAAAATTAAATGATAAAATCCCCGCAGATTTAACTGCAAATGTAAAAACTCCGCAGGAAATTGATCATATTACCGATACTATTGCGGTACAAATTAAAAATCTTTCTTTAGAGGATCGTCAAAAAATTTTGGAAACTGCTGATCTTAAGCAACGTATGTTTTTGCTCTGTTCTCTTTTAAGTAAAGAAATTGAAATTTTAGAAACTGAGCATCGCATTCGTGGACGAATTCAAACATCAGTAGAAAAAAGCCAGAAAGAATACTATCTTACCGAACAAATCAAAGCGATTCAAAAAGAACTTGGCCGTGAAGATCAAACACTTGAAATTGCGTCTATTCGTGCCAAAGCAAAAACTTTGGGACTTTCTCCCGAAGCAGAAGAAAAAATTGATAAAGAATTGCGCCGCTTGGAACAAATGCCACCACTTTCATCCGAAGCAGTAGTAAGCCGCAACTATGTGGATTGGATCATTTCTTTGCCTTGGACAAAAATGAGCAAAGATGCCATTAGTTTGTCCCAAGCAGAAAAAATTCTCAATAAAAGACATGCCGGATTATTTAAAGCAAAAGAACGTATCATTGAATTTTTGGCGGCGAAAAAGTTTTCAAAAAATATGAGTCGCGCTCCTATTATTTGTTTAGTGGGGCCTCCGGGCGTGGGTAAAACTTCACTTGCTTCCTCAATCGCAGATAGCTTGGATCGGGAATTTGTACGAATTTCTTTAGGAGGAATTAAAGATGAAGCAGAAATTCGAGGACACCGCAGAACATATATCGGCGCATTACCGGGCAAAATTATTCAAGCAATGAAAAAAGCAAAAACTGTTAACCCTGTTATTTTGCTCGATGAAATCGATAAAATGAGCCGCGATATGCATGGAGATCCGGCATCCGCATTACTTGAAGTACTTGATCCGGAACAAAATAAAAGTTTTGTGGATCATTTTTTAGATATTGAATATGATCTTTCTAAAGTAATGTTTATCGCTACAGCAAACACTTTAGACGGCATTCCTTACCCACTTTTTGATCGTATGGAAATAATTAGTCTTTCAGGCTATACCGAAGCTGAAAAAATTTCTATTGCACGCGATTTTCTTATTCCTAAAAATCTCAGTGAATATGGTCTCACTCAAGAGCAATTTCATATCAGTGATGATATTTTGCAAATGATTATCAACCAATACACAAAAGAAGCAGGGGTACGTCAACTGGAAAGAACTATTGCAAAATTAATGCGCAAATCAATTCAATCCCTACTCAAAGATAGTTCAACGCAAACCATTGTAATTACTGATGCACTCATTAAAGAATGGCTCGGCAATCCAAAATTCAAGAAAACAAGCCTCAACTTATCCCGCGAAAAAGTTGGTATTGTTACTGGTCTTGCCTGGACAGAAATGGGTGGCGATGTAATGGAAATTGAAACTACGGTACTTTCAGGTAAGGGTGGTCTTACTTTAACCGGCCAACTAGGTGATGTGATGCAAGAATCTGCTCACGCAGCTCTGAGTTACATCCGCGCACGTGCACCACAATTGGGACTTAAAGATTCATTTTATTCGAATAAAGATATTCATATTCACATTCCCGAAGGTGCAACTCCGAAAGATGGCCCTTCGGCGGGAATTGGCATTTGCACTGCTATTGTTTCTGCATTAACTAAAACGCCGGTGCTCGCTGACCTGGCCATGACCGGTGAGATTACTTTACAGGGACGCGTGTTGGCAATTGGTGGATTGAAAGAAAAACTTCTCGCTGCCAAGCAACATGACATCAAAAAGGTTATTATTCCGCAAGAAAATGCGGATGATGTACAAGAAATCTCTAAAGAAATTAGCCTTAAAGGCTTGGATATTGTGTATGCAAATACCATGGATGATGTACTAAACGCATCATTTGCCAAATCACCTCTTTCTCCTTTAAAGACTCCGAGAAAAAAAACTAAAAAAAAGTCCATTAAGAAATAATTATTACTTTTATCGATCATATCAAAATTAAAAAATGCCGTACGATACAGCGTTTTTTGATTTTGATTAATTCTATTTGAATAAACTATTGAAAAATATACTACTCCTTTTTTATGATGTTAGTAGATTGTAATTTTATTAACCTCTAATAAAGGAGAAGGTATGAAGACCTTCATTAATGCAATAGCACGTATTGTTGTTGCTATGTTGTTGTTTGTTTCAATTTCAGTTGTTGCTTTTGGCGGATGCTGCAAAAAATCTTGCGCTCCTAGAGCAGCGTGCAATGTTGGTTGCAAATTACAACCAGAGCCAGTAACTATTAAAAAAACCTGCGATCACCCGGGATATTATAAGCAAGTTTGCCACTTAGAATACGAACCGTGCGAAGGTAAAGTTGAAGAAGTTACCGCGATGCCAATCTTCAAAGGTTGCTACGATGAACAAGGTAACTTGCTTAATGGTACTGGAGGTTCTGGTAAAGCAACTCGTGTTCAAAACGTTGAAATTCAAACTCGCGTACCAAACGTTTACAGCCGATAATATTTGCATCTGAGTTAAAGTTCAAGGCCCAGGCTTCTGCCTGGGCTTTCTTATGTGAGAATTCAATATTCCCCTGCCCAAAATCTTTAAAGAATGTGGTAAATAAAAGCCTTTTTCGTTTAAAACTGTTTCTTTTGATCTTTTACAAAAGGCCAAAAAACCCTTATATTTAGCCACTTTTTCCGTTCTTTAATTTCTATTTGTCACAAAAACATTGATATTTAAGGCTATTTTTTATTATTATGAAAGTAGAAATATTCTATAACCCTTTAAAAAAGGAGAAGGCATGAAGACCTTCATTAATGCAGCGCGTATCGCTGCCGTTATGTTGTTGTTTGTTTCTTTAACCTCTTTCGGATTCTTCGGCTTCGGTAACGGATGCTGCAGAAGAGCTTGCGCGCCTAAAGCGGTGTGTAATACCGGTTGTAAATTACAACCTGAGCCGGTAACGATTCGCAAAACTTGCGATCACCCTGGGTATTACAAGCAAGTTTGCCACTTAGAGTATGAACCTTGCGAAGGTAAGGTTGAAGAAGTTGAAGCATACCCTATTTACAAAGGTTGCTTCGATGAACAAGGCAGACAAATCAACTAACGCAGGCCATATAGCGTTTGCTTAAGCGCTAAGTTAATGGGGTCTTGGGATGTCTATCCGGCATTTCCAAGGCTCCAACTTTCATTTCTTGGACTTGACTTACTCCTATTCCCCCGGCTAGATTCAGTTCTGTTATTATCTTTTTTACAAAAAACAAGGAGTTTCTCATGAAGCGACTAATAATGGAATTTCTAGGCACTTTTTTCTTAGTTCTTGCTTTTGCTCTCACTTCGAATCCAATTGCAATTGCCGCTATGCTTATGGCCTGGATCTACATAGGTTCACACGTATCTGGCGCCCACTATAATCCCGCTGTATCTCTTGCGCACACTGCGGCAGGATATAGCAATTGGGGACAGTTTTTATGGTATTCATTGGCGCAAATTCTTGGCGGCTTTGCAGCATTCTTAACGGCATATAATTTAGTAGGACAAGTTGCAATCCCAGTTCCTGCTAATGGCGTAAGCTTGGGTCAAGCACTTGCTACAGAAATATTACTTGCTTTTGTATTTGCCTTAGTAATTTTAGTTGTCACTCACACTAAACATTTTAGACCAAGCACCATTGCCGGTTTTGTGATCGGTTTTACCATTCCGGCGCTTGCATTAGTAGGCGGCCCCATATCCGGAGGCTTATTTAACCCTGCTATTTCTTTAGGTGCAAATATTTTGGCTCTTGCAAAAGGAGTCGCGGTAATCTGGCCAAACGTGTTAATGTATGTAGGTGGTGCACTTCTTGGGGGTTTCTTGGCATCATTTGCATTCCATTATCTTATTCCTGCCGATCAACACTAAAACATTTGCGTTAAAGGATACGTCATGAAATTAATGATATTCATATTATCATTACTCATATTAGTACCTGGTTGTTGCTGGAGCCGCAGTATACCACGATGCAACACATGCCAAACGCAATCAAAGCCGCTCGATTATAGCTATGACGATACTCAATATAATAATGAAATAATTCTTTAACGATTAGATATATCTTAGCAAGGCGGTATTTGTATGCCGCCTTTTTTTTGAATTTCTTTTAATAATTGCTGCAATGTTTGTTCTTGTGTTAAATTTGAATTATCAATAATTATTGCACCTTGAGGAACCAGCAATGGCGCAATAATTCGATTAGAATCACGTTCATCGCGTTCCGTAATTTCCTTTACGGCTTGATCATAGGAAATATCTCTGCCCATTTTTTGTTGATTTTTCTGCCAACGATGTGCACGGACTTCTGCTGAAGCAGTAAGAAAAAATTTTATATCTGCATGAGGAAATATCACCGAACCCGCATCGCGCCCATCGGTTACCAAATTTTTGTTATCTGCTATTTCATGCTGCAAACGAGCAAGCGCATTCCGTACTGATTGATTGGTACCAATAATAGAAGCATACTTACCAAATTTTTGATCTGATAAAAGAAAAGTAATATCATTTCCTTCCCAAAAAATTTGCGCTCCCTTTTGGTCTGAATATATATATTTAAAATGAGAATGTGCCAAAGCTTCTTCAATATCACTCTGTTGAGGCTGATGCAATTGAGAATCATGATACCCAAACTGATTTACCAGAACATACGAAAGTCCGCGAAATAAAAGACCAGAAGCAATATAATTAAATTGCAATTTTTGCGCGAGCATGAGAGCAACTGAAGTTTTACCGCTTATTGAAGGACCATCGATAGTTATAATCATGTTTTATCTTTCACTCTTTAAATGCGATATCAACACCTTGCAACTCAATAGAAACTTTTCCGTTCCAATGATTTTCACTCACTTGCACTGCCAAATCAAACGATTCATTATCAAGATCATGCAAGCGTTGATATAATTCGGGCCGATTAAAAAAAATTACCGGCTTGATCACGCCATCTGCAAATACAGAACATTTTACATGCGCATCTTTTAAAAGCATTGGTTTTTGTACAAGCATAGCATCTTTCACGTAAAAATGTGGATACCCATTAGAATTGCCAAAGGGCTCCAAATGCTGCAAATCATCAGTAAATTTTTTAGTAAGATCAGGCAATTTCACTTCTGCATCAAGTGTAACTTTAGGTTGCAAATCTTCTACAGTCACTTGTTGCATTAATAACATATGCAACCGTTCTTTAAGAAGTGGTAAATTTTTGAAAGGCAAACTTAAACCCGCTGCCATAGGATGCCCACCAAATTGATCAATCAAATCAGCACACTCGGTTAAGGCTTTAAATATATTAAATTCAGGAATCGAACGGCATGATCCTTTTGCTTTACCATCCTTGGTAAGATGAAAAAGCATAGTAGGCTTTCCATATGAACCTGTAAAGCGTGATGCCACCAATCCAATTACGCCAGGCGTCCACTCAGCACTTGAAGCAATAATAATATTATCAACATCTAAATCAATTTTTTTTGTGGCAATTTCTGCTTCAATAGAGGCAACAATTGAACGCTCAATTTCTTTACGTGCTTGATTTAGTTCAAGTAAAACTGCACCAACTTCATTTACTACCCCTTGATCAGCACCAATTAAAAACTTTACTCCTTGGCGTGCATCTTCTAACCTTCCCAATGCATTAATTTGAGGCGCAATAGCAAATCCAATATCAGATGCTGATAACTGTGGTTTGGTTACTTTACCGTTTTGCTTAAGCATTTTGAGTGATAAACTTTCATAATTATTCACATAATTGAGCCCATAGCGCACCCAAAAACGATTTTC
>BTUB01000062.1:0-7112 GCA_045863215.1 Candidatus Babeliales bacterium
TAGCCATAGTCAAAATGAGCCAAACCCAAATTCTTATTTTATAAAGCCAGTCGATTTTCTAGCGCGTATATTAATAAGATCGCCACAAGCAATCCCAACTTTTGCTTCTGCACTTCCGATTCTACTTTATTTGGACGATAAACCTACTATTAAAAATCTTTTATTTTCAGCAGGGCTATGCGGAGTAGGCTCATTCTTATCTCTCATGTGGTGGCAGGGTGATAAAACTAAACCATGGGAAAAAACAGCTGATACAGAATTTTTTGGTCACATTAGAGCCAATTCGAAAAATTATGCTCTAACTAATGCGTCCATTATTATGAACGCTTGCATGATAAAGGCAATCCGGCATACACAAAATTACTATGAATTAACAGCTTTTGAATCAATTGCAACCGTAATAGTAGGCATTGCAGTACAGCATGATGCAATGATGCATTTGATGGATAGAGAAGAAAGTTAAAAATCTAAATCCGAAGAATCGCTCGCAGGCACCTCTGGCTCTTTCTTGAATCTCCCCATAAATGTTTCAAAATCTATTTGTTCAAGCTTAAATTGTTTATCGATGGGATATTCGATAAGACACGTTACCAATTTATGCTCAATTTGTGGGGGTATAATATACAGCTGATGCTCGTATTTATTAATGCTTCCTCTCATTTTAAAATACTTTTCACACATTTTTTCTGTAGCACACGTAATTAATGAGATTTTAATCTGATTACCATAGGTCGGCAGCATCTGAACACGGCAATCTTGGGCACACAAAACAAATTCAGAGATCGATTCAACTTTTCTCAAATGTGTTTGTATTATTTGATGCGGATAATGACAATCAGGAATATCTCCCCCATTGTTTACTTTAATTTTGATTCTATTTTTGGGTTGCATTTTTTTTAATGCAACATCAAACTCAAAAGATTCTTCGAATAATTTTTCATATTGAGATTCTTGAAAAAGATGCACTAACTCATCTTTAAATTCATTTATAAATTCAGAAAATTCTGAACGAAAATTCTGTCTTACTTTCTGTTGAGCCCCTTCCGACATTCCCTGCCCTATCATTGCCCACCCTAATAGTAGCAATAAGAACTTCATATTTTAACTTCTCGACACTCCTACGCGTAAAGCTTCGGCGCGCAGGCTCGCTATACCGTTCATCCTGAGTAGAATCGGAGATTTCGTATCGAAGGATCGAAGCGAACGGAAATAAATTAATTCCACTTCATAGCGAAGAGGACTGAAAGTCCATCTCGACCTACGCCAAATCATCCTGCAAAATAGTAATATTATTATACTGATCAACGGCAATAATATCCGGATATCCATCGCCGTCAATATCACCTGCGGCAATGGCCACAAATGAATTATCACCCGCATGTGCATTACTTAAATTACTACTTGAAGTTCCCAGCTTGCCGGTAAAATAATTAATTCCTTCTGAACCAGGAAATCCATAGGTGTAATAAAATTTCTCATTCGCACCGCCACCTTGATAGCCTTCAGGCTCCCAGCCAATACCACCTTGACCCGCAAGTTGATCCGAATATTTTCCTTGCTCGGCCCAATGTGCTTTTTGGGCCGCATACAAAGAACTTAATTGCATATACGCCTCGGCCCGTTTTGCTTTTGCTAAATAGCGATTGTAATTGGGCACTGCGATCATGGCAAGAAATGCGATGATCGCAACCACAATCATAAGCTCAATAAGTGAAAATCCTAATTTTTTTAACATACTATTCCTTTTGTCTTTAGCTTCATAATACGGATATATTCTTGACCCAAGTCAAGCATCTATGAAAGAGTAAAAAACAAAAAGGAAAAATATGAAGAGTACGAAATATATTTTGAGTCTCCTTATGCTTACCACGATTCCTATTCACGCTACAAGTAATGAAACCATACGTACGTGGGCCTTGGCACAAGCCGGTGTAGTGCTGGTTGCAGGAGGCACCATTGTTTTATGCCGCAAAAGCTATAGCAAGTTTGATAAGATTTTTGAGGTCATCGGCGGTGCTGCTCTTATAGCGGCCGGAATTGCAGGAATAGTACTTTCAGGTGAGATTAGCCACCTCATTGAAAAACATTACTACCGGTAACAATCTCTGCCCAAGGCGACTTTAAAAGTTTCATATAAAAACCAATTCTTAAATATCGTTTTTTTTCAGACAGAAAATATTATGTTGCATAATCCTCTTGATATTTGTCTTTCAACTCACCTCTATTTTTTTATAAAAAATCTCAAAATCAGGTTTGGAGAGGTCAATTTGAGACCCTCGCTAAAAACGTTTCTATTTGAAACTTAAACTATTACTTCCCCTTTTTGATCTTTTGTAAATAAACTTTTATCTCATTATCAAAAATTTATTGTTTGACATTTTTATAGGGGAATTTAATCTAAAAATGAGCATCCGCGCATTGATAAAATGCAGGTGGCAAAAAATACGTATTCTAACCATGGAGAAATACGATGAAAACGAATACTAATAAGCAATTAAATACCAAGGATACCGTTGCACTGGGCAAGCAGCGCAGCTATAACGAAATTATTGAATTTCTTGATGCCCATTGGAACAGCAATCTTACCGATAAAAATCTCTCAGTAATGAAAAAATTGGATCAGGCTTTTGGCAATCCGGCTCAAAAACTTAACACTATTTTAGTTGCTGGCACCAATGGTAAAAGTCTTACTATTAATTTTTCCGCACAATTATTACGCGAAGAAGGCTTAAAGGTAGGTACTTTTTACGCGCCTCATATTCTTACCTATAATGAGCGTCTTTCAGTTAATAATGAAACAATTGCCAATAAAACCTTTACCGAATTGGGTAATGAGGTAATTAACACTGCAGAATCATTAGGAATCACACCAAACTCATATGAAGTGCTCACCATGATGGCACTTCTCTTTTTTAAACATAATGAAGTTGATGTAGCGGTACTCGAAGTAAGCAATGGCGGAACATTTAACGCAACCAATATCTGTGCACCAAAAATCGCGGCCATTACCCGTATTACTCACGATGATGAATCTGCAATAAAAGATATGATCACTGATATTTTGGGTATTGTAAAACCAAACACCTATGTGGTATCTGCTGATCAAAGTAAATTAAATCTTCAAATCATGCATGATTTAGTAAAAGAAAAGAATGGATTATGGTCAATGCCTATTAGAAAATTGGCAGCATTACCCTATCCATTTGAGCAATTGCATGGCCGTTGCGCAGCACTCGCTGAGCGCATTTCTCATACCTATGTAAACAGCTTTATGAATAGCAATGCAGTGGTTGCCAATACATTACTCAGTAAGCAAAAAGGATTACGCGGACGCCCAACCTTGACAGAAGTAAAGCGTCGTGCAGAAAATCCAAAGAAGACGGTAGATCAATTCTGGAAAGAAACTTCCAATTTATTGCCTGCACGTTTTCAATTACTTGATAAAGAGAAACCAAGTATTTTGCTTGATAATGCCAGCAACTTAGATGCTTTCAAAAATCTTTTATTGGGAACTCGCCTTTTGCATTATCAAAAAGCGATCAAGGGTATTACCATTGTGCTTGGTTGCACTAATGCAGAACTCAATTTTACCGAATTTTTCAAATTACTTCGTTACTTCTTCAAGAAAACCTCAGGGCAAGTAATTGTGTGTCCGGTAAATCCAATGCCGGGGCAAATCAACGCTACTACGTGGGATGTTGAAAAAGTAACCAATGAAATTAGAAGCACGTGGAAAATCAAAGCACGCTCGGCCAAGAACTTTAAAGATGCGTTTGAAGCGGCTCAAAAAACCGTTGATGAGCGCCATGGCTTAGTAATTGTAACCGGTTCTCCATCAATTGTTTCTGAATACTGGAACTATAAAGGTATTAAAAAGCTTTAGCGAAAAAATAACTAGCAGCTCGTGGTGAGTCCGTCGAACCATTCGAAGCGAAGCAGCAAAATTATGCTTAATAATTTCATCACATCAGCCATTGCCGGCATCTTAGTTGGATATAGTTATGGACTCCTTTTCCTCTCAAGCGGAAAAGGAGTTCCCTCTTTAATCACTTATATTATTTTAACACTTGTTCGCTTTGCATTCTTAATCGGCATAGCAAGTTATTTATTATTGCTACCTTCCATTCAACCTGTAATCCTGGTACTCTCATTTTTGGCAACATTTTGGTTGATAATTATTAGATACAAGGCACAATTCGATGAAAAACATCGAACTACTCCACGCAAATGAATGGAACCCGCTTTCATATTTTGGTATTCACCATTCATTATTTGCGCTTAATGAAAATACGATTATAAACACATGGATCGTACTCGCAGTTTTAGCATTTCTCATTCTAGCTGCACGTGTTGCAATCATGAGAAAATCAGGAGTTGGTCGCTATATGGTGATCAGCTATGTACGTTCGTTTATTGATCTGTGCTCGCAATCTTTTGGATTCTTTGCATTTAATCACACTGCTTTCATCATTGCCCTTTTTACCTTCATTTTGCTATGCAATATTATTTCCATTATTCCCCTGGTGGAAGAACCCACTATTGATTTAAATACCACTTTAGCTTTGGGTATTATCGCATTCACCTATATACAAGCCAATGCCATTAAAACGCATGGATTCTGGGGCTATTTAAAAGAATATTTTACTCCCTTCTTTTTTATGTTTCCCATGCATGTGATCGGTAAGCTTTCAACAATTGTTTCTATTTCGTTCCGTTTATTTGGAAATATTTTTGGCGGTGCCACGATTGTTACCATCTATTCGGCGGTAATTCAATCATCATGGATCGCTGAACTTCTGACACTTGTATCCGGTCTTAATATTATTATTGTGGGATTTTTCATCATATTCGAAGGATTTTTACAAGCATTCGTATTTGCAATGCTCACGCTTACGTATCTTTCCATTGCGCTCGCGCATGATGAAGATATAGGGGAAATGACATGAATTTAACTATCGCCAGAGCACTCATTGCACCACTTGTAGTAATTGTAACTGCTATAAGCACCGGTATAAGCCAAGGGCTCACCAATAAAGCGGCATTTAAAGCAATGGATATCCAACCTGAAGCAAAGAATCCCATTAGCCGTCTTGCACTCTTATGCTCTGCACTTATTGAAACCACGGCAATCCTTGGGGTATTCATCGGCATTTTACTTTTATTGCCCTTAATGCGTGCCGAGCAGGTTGCGGATATATATTATTCAGATTTAGCAAAAATTGGCATAGCTATTGCAATGGTGTGCACCGGAATATGCGTGGGTATTTTCTCTTCATGGCCCGCACAAGAGGCATGCTATGCGACTGCACGCCAGCCATTTCATGCACAATGGATTTTTAATTTTACGCTGATTGTACTTTCGGTGATCCAAACACCACTTATTTTGGCTTTTATTATTTCTATTTTTATCAAAGCACAGGCCAATTCTATCATCTTATTATCTGATGCATTTCGATTAATCGGTGCCGGTAGCGCAATTGGATTGGGGTCAATCGGCCCGGCCTATGGGCTGGCATACTTTGCATATGTTGCATGCAATGGTATTAGTAAAAATAGAAATTCATCCACACGCGTACTCACTTTCACTTTTATTAGTCAAGCAATTATAGAATCATCAGTAATATTTTCTATGGTAATCTCATTATTATTACTATTTGGTGCAACGGCACTCACTCCCATTCAAGGAATTGCAATGCTCGCTGCCGGTATTGGTATGGGCCTGGGCACACTGGGGCCCGGCATCAGCTCTGGCCGCACCGCAGCCGCCGCATGCAAAGAAATTGCCCGTGATCCGGAATTATATGGATCATTGGCCCGCAGTAGTATTTTTGCTCAAGGTATTATTGATACAGCCGCTATTTATGTGTTGCTTACCTGCGCTCTGATTATCTTGTTTGTATAATCATCCATTTGGTTCAAGTAATCTACATTTTTAAAAAAGTTAATAAAACCCGCTCGTGGTGAGTGTCCAGCGTAGCTGCAAGCGAAGACGGACGTATCGAACCATGCGGGTTATAAAGAATTTCAAGTAGCTTCTATTTTAAATGAGAATTTTAGGCCGCATGGTTCGATACTCTCGCTTTGCTCGAACTCACCACGAGCGGCCTTTTACGATTTTTTTACAATTTTTAGATCAAATAAAATCTAAATTTATCCATTCGGTTTTTCTAATCGCGGTTGCTTAGTTTCCGGTACTTCCGGTCTTAATCCTTTGGCAGCAGCAGGAATTCTTGGCGCTTGTGCAGGTGGGGAAACGGATCGTTTTCGTCTTGGTTGAACTACTTGTTGCGCTACCGGCATATTTTCTTGAAGTTTATCAAAGATTTCATTCAGCGAAGAAACATGAGGGAGAAACTGTATTATAAAATTGTTCGTTTTTCTATCAAAGGTAGCAATATGATTTTTATTAAGAACCACTAAATCTCCAAATATTTCGAGCGGAATAGTTTCTTTTGAAATCACATTATAAATATGTACACTTCCATTATTTTTTTTAAATAGTACATGATGAGCATCCAAGGGTATTGGTTTAGTAACATCACGATCAACCAGGAAATCTTCAGAAGAAAGAATCTTCAAATCGGGAATCGACAGAATTAAATAAGTAAATTGTAAATTATGTTTTTCTAATATTATTCCCACTTCATTATTATTTATTTTTTTTATTGCGTGTACTAACCGAAAAACTGGTAACTTGACCTCTTTTAGTGCTTTATCCTGAGAAATATTCCGCCGATAAATGTGGAAATTATTTAGATTAACAGCTATATACTCTTGCTCATTTATTGCAGTTACTTCCCATGCAAATTCATTCCCAAAAACACGTTCAAAAGAATAACTTTTATCTTTTTCGTCATAAATAAATTTGTATACAGCATCGCTCCATACTAAAAAAATATTATTATCCAATAATAATATTTTTGATATGAGGCTATGCAGATGCAAATTTTGATCAAAAATTTTCTGTTCAGCACCAATATCATAAATGTGTATATTTTTTCCTGAAGGACAAACTATTCTTTGCGGTTTCCAAAAAATACATCCTCTGTTGCCCATATTACTAAACATCCTAAAACTCTTAAATGTATTAGTTTTAAAATCATATATATTAT
>BTUB01000063.1:0-6860 GCA_045863215.1 Candidatus Babeliales bacterium
CACAAGCAAAAAGAATCTTCAAAAAGAATATTGAAGTTAAAAAGAGGTAGTTCTGTAGTTGAATATAGCCCTACTGCTCGTTTGCTAGATAAAGATTTTATGGGTAAGGCAATTATGGAATGCCTTATTAATAATGATCCAGAAGGAGTTGTAGAAATTATAGAGATTTATCTTGATACCGTGAATAAAGTTCAATCAATACGAAATGTAAAATTATCACGTTCTACCTTATACCATACATTGCGTGGTAAAAATCCTACTCTCAAAACTCTTGCTAAGATTGTGCATTCAAGCACTTTACCTGTCCGTAAATAAAGTTAGAGGGCGTAGCAATGAATGCAATTTCATCCAAAGAACAAGAATTATATGAGCAACTGCGCACTCAAATTATGCGTGGCACAAATAAAATAATGAACTTAGGCCAACTGCTTGATTATGCAGCAAGCAAATATCCAGAGAAAATAGCGCTCATCTATCTAGACAGATCAATGACTTATAAGGAGCTTTTTTTTCGTGCCAGTTTATTCGCGCAAAAATTAAAGACCCAAGGGATCAAGCCACGTGATCGTGTATTGCTATTTTTTGAAAATTCAATCGAATTTTATGTGGGCTATTATGCGATTGTTCAATTAGGAGCAGTAGTTGCGCCCCTGAATGTCTATCTTAAGGAGCGAGAACTTGCGCATATTATTTCTGATGCTCAGCCCAGGCTTTTAATCGCGTCTACCGCGTTGCTCAAAAAGTTGCAAGAGTATCATATTGACGCGGCAGTGTCAGTGCTAACCGAATCTGATATGGATCTGATTAGTCCCTATGATGAAGTGATCTGCAAAATGGTTCCCGCGTATTTGGATGAAAATGAAATGGCCGCGCTTTTATATACTTCGGGCACTACCGGCTTGCCCAAAGGAGTAATGCTCAGCTCTAAAAATATTTTCACCAACTGTATGCAGGCGGTTGCGCGGTTGGGGATGGTGCATGATGAGCGTGTGTTTGGCGTCTTACCGTTTTTTCATAGCTTTGCGCAGTTTACATGCGTATGGGCAGTTTTTCTTATGGGATGTGCTGTGATCATTGTGCCCAAAATTGAGCGGCGCCATATTACCGATGCATTGGCACACGAGCCGACTATTTTCCCCGGGGTGCCCGCATTATATGGTCTCATTTGCCTTATGAAAACCGCTGATCTTGATTCGGTAAAATTATTTGTGAGTGGCGGTGATGCAATGCCCGATAAAATTCGGGGCGCGTTTGAGATGATCTATCAGCGCAAAATCGGTGCCGGGTATGGGTTGAGTGAAACCTCGCCGGTGCTCACGGCCGACTTAGAAGAATACACCGAAGATACTAATAATGTGGGTGCTCCCATACTTGGAGTGACCATTTCTATTCGGGATGAGCAGGGCAATCAGGTACCCAATGGCTCTATTGGCCAAATATGGGTGCAAGGGGACAATGTGATGCTCGGCTACTATAATGAGCCTCAAAAAACGGCTGAGGCTATTCAAAATGGTTGGTTTGATACCGGTGATTTGGGCTATATTAATGTTCACGGCAAGCTCATTATTACCGGGCGTGCTAAAGATGTAATTGCCAGTAAAGGGTTCAAAATTTACCCACCGGAAATTGAAAATGTGATTCTTATGCATCCGAATGCGGTGCGCGTTGCAGTGATAGGTCAGGTGGATCCGGCAGTGGGAGAAATTGTGGTTGCTTATGTGCAATTGAAAGATAAGCAGCCGGATGATGAGCAAAAGATTCGAGAACTGTGTGAGCGCAATTTAGCAGCATATAAAGTGCCGCGAAAATTTATTTTAGTTACGCATAATCTACCGCTGACAGGCACGGGAAAAGTGGATAAGAAGGAGTTGAGAAAGTCAACAATCGTGGATTAAAAAACTTCTCTAATCGTGCTTCGCACTTCCTCGAAGCGAACGGACTTAGGAACACTTTCCGTTCGGTTCGAGCGAGGATTTTATCCGAGCCGAGAACGAAATTAAGATATTTGATCTTTTATTTATAAAATGTTTGCTTTTTACTCTGAGCTCATATACATTATTAGGTGTTAAGTAATTAACAAATTAAACAAGATAACCTCCATTTCCCCTATCCGTGACGTTCTGTCTGGATGGGGGTAAACTTTTTTAAAAGAACATTGATAAGCCAAATCGCCTTACTCCCATTACCAAAAAAAATCGCTTCTTTAATAGTCATACCGATTCTATAGAAAGCCTTATTTTCCAAACCATACCCTCATTTTTACTCTCCCTTTACGGAAGAAAAAAAAGACAACCTGAAAATAAATCAGAGTGGGTTGCGGAGGATACTCCACTTGAGCGAAGTGCCGAACCGGTGATCACCTGGATTGGGCATGCTACTTTTTTGATTCAAGTGGGTGGGCTCAATATTCTTACCGATCCTATTTTTGGTAACGCATCAGCTTTTTTTCCTCGCATGCTTCCGCCGGGCATTGCATTGGCGCAGTTGCCTCCTATTGATTTGGTGCTGCTTTCTCACAATCATCGGGATCATTGTGATCTGCCAAGTTTACATGCGCTGCAAAAGGCACATCCAAAGATGAAACTTTTGGTGGCTCATGGAGATAAAAAATGGCTTACTAAAAAAGGTTTTCAATTAGTAGAAGAATTCCAGTGGTGGCAATCATATCAGCACAATGAAGTTACCTGCACCTTTTTGCCGGCGCACCATTGGTCGGCCCAGGGAGTTTTTGATCGTAACACTTCACTGTGGGGAAGCTGGATGGTGAATACCGTTTACTTTGCCGGCGATACTTCTTATTCGCCCCATTTTGCGCATATTGCTCAAGAATTTCCAAGCATTGATGTAGCACTTATGCCTATTGCGCCTGAACTGCCACATCCGGCCATGAGAAAATCTCATATTGATTCACAGCAAGCGATTCAAGCATTTCTCGATTTAAAAGCACAAACATTTGTGCCCATGCATTGGGGAACTTTTCCTTTTGGCACTGATACTTTTTTAGGACCGATTGAGCGCTTGCAAAATAGTTGGCGCATGCAAGAATTAGATGCGCACAAAAATCTGATTGTCCTCAAAGTAGGGCAACGATTGCACTTATCTTAAATTATTAAGAATACCGCGCTGATATGCCTGTATGATTGAATCAGCAACATAAGGCCATATGGTAATACCATTCACTACGAGCGGTGCTCGCTGAGTTGGAAGTGCTTTAATCGCATTAATTATATCTTTTACCGGTAACCAAATGAGTTGAGATTTTTCCCTCCACTCATAAGGAATTTGATTTCCATATTGCTTGAGTCTCATTTGATAAAGTTGGGGCACATTTCGACTCGGTGTATCGTAACTAAATCGGGGAAAATACATGATATAAAAGTTATTGTTATTATTATATAAAGCCGGTTTTCCGGTGATGGCATCCTTCTGAATTTTATTTAAAATTCGTTTATAGCTTAAAGCGCCTGAAGCATTTACATTAAAGTTTGGCCCAAACTTTTTACGAATGTCTAAAACTCGTTTAAAATCAGTTGGCGTTTCATCATAAATGAAAGCAAGTTCCTCGGCGCCTTCTCGAGCTGCTGAATAAGCAGGATTATTACTATCTTGTGCATCTATTTTGCCACCAAAATCCATAGCATATGCTTTTACGGGGCCTCCTTTAAAAGATCTATTTTCTAGTCCCACTAGAAGAAAGATGTCTCCATTAGAAGCAACGGCAAAGGGAAGGATTCCAGCTGCTTTATAACTCGTAATAGGGGGTTGCGGTTGAAGAGGGATTTGCGGCTGAGCTGGTTGCGCTGCTGCAGGAGTTGGCACAGGTTTTGCAATTGGTAGCTGCGGTAATGGTCTTGGAATGTTACCGGGTCTGGGAGGTAATGGCCGCATCATTGAGAGAGCAGAATTAGTAACTGTCAGGAGCAATAATAGTCGTATTATTAACTTATTCATTTTTTTCCTAATATAGTATGCCTGTCTAAAGAATTGGTATATCACCATACATAAACAAAAATATCTTAATAAGTTCAAGAGTGTGAGCCATTAGACAAAAATAACACAGCTGATATTCTTGCTCGCGCATTGATGATTATTTAATCATAAAGGAGTAAGTATATGTTGCGTAAATACTTTTTTCTCATTTTGCTTATCGTAAGCGGCACGGCACAATCACTTGATTTATGGGATCAAGAGTCTCCCTGGGAGCCATTAAAAAAAGAACACGCACTTTTTTATTCAGCCACGTGGGCAGCAATTGCCGGTTGTTTGGGGCATGCAATCTATCTCATGGGCAAAACGCTTGAAAAGCCCATTACTTCCAATGCAATTATAAATGATACTTTTTGCTTGATTGCAATGGGGATCTTTGCAAAATGTATACACCATTCGCTTACAGAAGTTGTTGATGGTTTGAAATTATATTTTGATCAAGAAGAGCAGCAACAAGTTGTATAACTTCTGTAATATTTTTTAATTTGTGTCTTCCAATAAAAACTCTTTCACGCACCTATGCGGTGCGGGCATGATGTCCTCCTCTTTTGTTTCTGACTTTGAAAGTAATCTTAATTCCATAGAAATAATGGAATAAAAGTCCGTTATATAAACAGCTTTGCGATTGGAGCGCGTTTTAGCGCGAGGTCGCGAATCTGTTTAGTTATGGGATATTTAAGGGCTGGCCCTTAAACAAAAGAGGTGCAGGAGTATTTTTGCCAATACTCCTGCCGCATTCCCGCCGCGGAGGCGGTAAAAATAAATATCTCTTATAAACAGCATTTCTATAATAAAGCAGTTATTGTTGCCCTCATATTTCTATTTGCAATAAAATAATAATATAAGATCCCAATATTCGTAATCCGGGGGGACTATGAAGGCACTAGGGACAAAACTCGCTTTATTAGTATGTTTTTTTGCTCATGCGCATGCATATGTATATGATGTAAAAGTGTTGCGAAAATGGCAGCCTGCGTGCAATAAATACCATTATTGGGTGGGATGCTGTGATTTTCACGATAAACTGCACAAGCAAAATAGTATTCAGCGCAGAAAGATTGAAGAATGGTTGCCCGGCTATAATCCGGATCATGTGTTAGTTTTAATCGAAGATTTAAGTTCTTCTAATGATCGGGGAAGATTAGGCTGTGGTTCTTTTTTTATAAATTCTCGTGCGGGAATTTTAGCAGGATTGGGCAGTTATTGTAAAACTTCCGGAATACCCGCACAAAATGTGGAATATCGATATTGCCGTGTGGTGGCGCTGGGGCCGGTGATAAATAATATTCACGCTGATCCCCACTCATTGCCTTCAGCAAAAAAGATGACTCTTTCACAACTTACGCAGGAAATTGAGCAAGCCTATAATGATTTATTGCTCGGATCAACTAGCTCAGAATTTAAAAATGCATTAATTGCTAAAACAATGAATCTGCAGCAAGGAGTGCAAAAATTAAAAGATTTGAGCATTACTTATAATACGATTGCGGATTATTTGCGCAGCACTACAACGGCATGGAATCGATTAGAAAAAGTGAAAAATATGCTTACTTTTGATGGCATTTTACTTGGCTTTAAATTAGTAGATGCCACGCTCAAAGCAGAGCACAAAGAAAAAGTGATTGCATTTGCCGGTGGCACACATATTAATGAGGCATATGAGTTGCTGCAAAAGATTGGGGGCTATGAGCCAATCATTGATGGCAAGGTATTGCCTGGTGCTGATTCGGTGGCAAAGGCCATTAATACGAGTAGTGCGCCACTTACAAAAAAGCCTGAGCCGATCTCATTAGAACTTCTTGAGCATTATATAAAGAATTAATTTTTACTTGCAATTGGACTAGTAAAAATTTTTCGTCAAATACGCTCTACCAGAATCACCAAAAATCATTACGCCTAGATCACCCTCTTTAAAATATTTTGGTGCATATTCATGGGCAGCATACGCAACGGCACCACTACTTGGCCCAATCAATAATCCGTATTGAGATGCCATAGTCTTTAAAAATCCGAGTGCTTGATCATCAGTCACGGTTAAATAATCATCAATGATGGATTTTAAGAGTACCGGTGTTTCAAAATCGATGCCCATGCCTTCAACTTTATAGGGCTGAGGATTGCCATTGGTGCTGCGCCAGGAAGTATTTGAATCAACGGCGAACACTTTTATGTGAGGATTTCTCTCTTTAAAATATTTGCCCACGCCGCTCACCGTGCCGCCTGTGCCTGCTGCAGCAAAATAGTGAGTTACATGGCCGGCAGTTTGGCGCCACAGTTCCGGTGCAAGCAGTGAATAGTGTGCTTGGGTATTAAGTGTATTAAAATACTGATTGGGCATAAAACTGTTTGGTGTGTTTTTTAAAATCTCTAAAGCTTGGCTTTGATAACTGCGTGGATCTTCAATAAAAGGCACTGAAGGGCACATCACCACCTGCGCACCATATGCTTTGATCGTTTGCAATTTTTCTTGGCTAATTTTTTCTGATACGGTAATGATTGCTTTGTAGCCTTTTGCTGCGGCAATCATGGCGCACGCAGCACCTTGATTTCCCGAAGATGCTTCTACAATCGTGCCGCCCGGTTTTAATTTTCCGGTGCGTTCTGCTTCTTCGATCATGAATAGTGCGGAACGATCCTTTACGCTTCCGCCCGGATTGGCATATTCCAATTTTGCGCACAAAGTGCCCGGAATTTTAAAAGGAACTTTTACTAAAGGAGTATTTCCAATTGCATGTAAAAGAGATTCACGAATTTCTGATTGGGGTAAAATAGTAGATGGTTTGAGTGGGTGTTTTTCAATTTCCATAACATCCTTGAGTGCTAAGTAATGGCAGTGTGTGTAATTGTGCAATTAGTGTAACGTTAGGCAGGTA
>BTUB01000064.1:0-6789 GCA_045863215.1 Candidatus Babeliales bacterium
GCGGCATTCTTGCTCTTTTGATATTTGTTCCTTGGTATTTAAAAAAGCAGCTGATACCCATTTTGCCCTTGGTGGATTTGGTCTCCTTATATGCACCATTTTTGCAGGCTATTTCGCGCATAGGTTGTTTTTTTGCAGGTTGTTGTTATGGCATTCAAACTATATCTTGGTTGGGTATCACTCACTCTCTGTGTCCTGGAAAATTGCTGCATCCCACACAATTGTATAGCGCAGGCTTTTTGTTTGGCATTTTCTTATTTTTATATCTTTTTGCACAGCATCATTTTAAAAAGGCCGGTCAACTATTTTGCGTGTATTTGATCCTCATGAGCGCCGAACGTTTTATTATTGACTTTTGGCGTGCCGATCGAGAATTCGTTTCATTAACTTCTACACTTTCATTGGCACAACTGATCGCGCTTTTATTGCTGGCATTGGGAATGTATGGGTTGATATATTTCACTTTTAGTAAAACAGCGAAGAAAACATGAATTTGTTTACTTATTTAAAAACTAAAATCGCCATTTTAGATGTCATCAGTGAATATACCACACTCAAAAAGGCTGGGCTTTATTATAAAGGCCAATGTCCTCTCCACTCAGAAAAAACTGCCTCTTTCACTGTAAGCCCTCATAAAGAAATCTACTATTGCTTTGGATGCCATGCGGGAGGAGATGTAATCTCTTTTATCGCCCGCATCGAGCATTGCTCACAAATTGAAGCAGCAAAACACTTAGTTGAAAGATATCAAATCGAAGTTCCTTCAAGCTTAGCAAGCGAATGGAACAATAAAAAAATTGATCAATCCAAACATTATCATTCAATTTGCCAGTTATTGGCCACATGGTGCCAGGAGCAACTACCCAAATCATCCAGCGCAACAGCTTATTTGGCCACGCGCGGGATTACCAATAAAAGTATTACTGATTTTTCTATCGGCTATTTCCCCAGTGGTCTGGCAAAAATAAAAGAACTGATTTCTTTCATGGCAAAGCATCATATTTTAGTGGATGATTTGCTAGAAGCCCATATTCTAAATAAAGGCAAAAATGTGTTTTTTTCTCCTTTTGAGGATCGCATAATGTTTCCCATTTGCGATCATTTGGGAAGAAATTGTGGGTTTGGGGGGAGAATATATAAACAAAATGATACGCGTGCCAAATATTATAATTCACACGAAAATGAACATTTTTCCAAGGGTCAGCTGCTATTTGGACTCGATTTGGCCAAGCGAGAAATTCAAAAACAAGAAGCTGTTTTCTTGGTTGAAGGATATACCGACTGCATTGCTATGGCCCAATATGGCTATAAAAATACTGTAGCTACTTTGGGAACGGCATGCACCTCAGAACACCTGGCCATCTTGGCTCGCTATGCCTCTCAATTATATGTGCTCTATGATGGTGATAATGCCGGTACACAGGCAATGTTACGAATAGGCCAATTAGCATGGCAAGCAAGCTTGGATCTTAAAGTAGTGGTCCTACCAAAAGGAGAAGATCCGGCCTCGTATTTGGAAAAAAATCAACATTTAAATCCATTGATAGCAAACGCAGTAGACATCGTCACTTTTTATATCCAAACTCTCGGATCGGATTTTGGCAATAAACCACTTGCACAAAAACTGGAGCTTACCCGAAAAATTATAGTTATTATCGCCAAATTGGAGGATCCGCTCAAACAAGATATTCTATTAGAAAATGCTGCTCAAAAGCTGAGTTTACCATTTGAATCTCTTAAAAAAGAATTACGGCGCTTACAAGCAAGCGTGGACAATCGAGCTCAGGTAGAAAATGTGAGCAGGCATACAAGTGAAAGCAGCGATACGATCGAGCTTGGCCCACTAGAAAACAAAATTTTTTTTAGTATAATTAATAATATTATGCTTATGACCAATGAGAATGCAGAATTTCTCATTACCTATCTTCCCCACCCGCTCTGCGATATATTAAAAAAATTGCAGGAAGAGAAAAGTCGGGTTCGGTCATTAGGTTTTATCCAATTTTTCGAAACGCTTAGTCCTGAACAGCAAAAGTTTGTGAGTAAAACATTATTGATGGCTCAAGATAATGTGCAACCGGCGGTATTTGAGCACTTAGTAACGCAATTACAAAGAAAGCATTGGAAAGTAATTGTAAACAATATAAAAATAAAGTTAGAAGCGGCTAAAAAAGTGGGTAATGAAACTGAAATTGCACATATTATGCGCGATTTTAGTCAACTGAGAAAAAAAATTATTGGAAATATGTTGCCAGAGCAGGAGGTAAAGACATGAGAAAATTTTTAAAAAAAATTACTGAAATGGTAAGAGGTAAAACAAAAAAAGCGGTAATTAAACCGAAAGTAAAATCTAAAGCAAAACCAAAAAAAGCTCCTGTTAAGCCTAAAATGATAAGCAAACCCAAAAAAGTTGCAAAGCCGGCAACAAAGCCTGTTCCAGCAACAAAAAAACCGATTAAAACCGATTCAGCTCTCGCAGTAATTGTGAAAGAGCCTGTACAGCCTGTAGCTAAAAAAGGTATTAAACCAGAAAAAACCAAGAAGCATACCGAACGTGTGGCTCATCCTGCCGCGGAACATGAATTTGATCGCCCGGTAGTACGGCCGGCCGGCACTGATCTTAAAAAAGAACTCATTGAAGAATTAATAGAAAAAGGCAAACGCGCAAATTTTCTTACCTATGAAGAAATCATTGCATTTGGCGATAAAAATCATTTAACCGAAACAGAGATTAACGAAATTTTGCGTACACTTGAAAAAGAGCATATTGATTTGATCATGCAAGATGAGCTCGAAGGAGAAGCTTCATCTCTTGAGGGGCTTGAAGAAGAAAGCGAAGGCGCTCGGCTTGATGTTAAATCTAAATTGGAAAATTCTTTAGAACTGCAATCCGATCAATTTGATGAAGATGAAGCGGAAGACTTGGATGAAGAAGAAGATGAGAAGGATCAAGTACGTGAAATAGGCGCATCTCAAATTACTGATCCGGTAAAATGTTATTTACGCGATATTGGTAAAATTCCGCTTTTGAATAAAAAAACTGAAACCGTTATTGCTGAAAAAATCGCTTCAAGTAAAAAAGAATCTATTGATTCACTTTCGCGATTTCCAGTGATTCATAAAGAATTTGTTACGATTGGCGAAAAATTACAGCAAAATTCTTTACCACTCAAAGATATTATTCAGTTTTCTGAATTTGATGAAGAAAATTCCCCTAATATCGAAGAAGAGAAAAAAGCACTTCTTGATACCATCAATGAGATTAAAGATTTAATCGCCAATGAAGAACGTATTTACTTAAGCTATCGGGGCAAGCTTGATACCGAAGCTAAAAAAGCCGAGATGTTAAAGAAAGTAAAACTTAATAAGGAAAAGATCGGTGAAACCATCCGAACAATTAAACTTTCTAACAAACTCATTAAAAAGCTCGCCAAGAAAATTGAAAAATACATTAAAAAAATTAGAGAAAAAGAAGATATTATTCGCTTCTCCCAAGAACAACTCAAAGCCTATGAGGCAATGGGTGGCTTAACCGCTGAAGATCGTTCGGTGATGGAAGAGCTTGAGCGCAATTATCGCAGCTCGGTAAAAAGTATTAAAAAGATTGAAGTTGAAGTAGGCATGCCACAAGCACAAATGTTTAAAACATTTAATGCTCTCATGACTGCTCAAGTAAAAGATAAGCGTGCCAAAGATGATCTGGCAAAAGCTAACTTACGCTTGGTGGTAAATATTGCTAAAAAATATGTGAATCGTGGATTGCACTTCCTTGATCTGATTCAAGAAGGTAATATCGGTTTGATGAAGGCAGTTGAAAAATTTGAGTTTGAACGTGGATTTAAATTCTCAACCTATGCCACTTGGTGGATTCGCCAAGCGATTACTCGTGCCATTGCGGATCAATCTCGTACCATCCGTGTACCAGTGCACATGGTTGAAACCTTGAATAAGATCAATAAAATTAAACGTACCTTTATTCAAGAGCATGGCAGAGAGCCTTCGTATGCCGAATTGGCTAAAGAGCTTAATATTGATGAGAAAAAAATCAAAAATATTATTAAAATCTCTAAAGAGCCAATCTCACTTGAAACTCCGGTAGGCGATAGTGAAGATGCATCCATTAAGGATTTCATCGAAAGCGATACCGATTTTTCACCTTCAGATACCGTTACTAACAATGATTTAAAAGAACGAGTACGAGAAGTATTAAAATCTCTTACACCGCGTGAAGAAAAAGTGTTAAAGATGAGATTCGGGATTGATGTTGCCTCTGAACATACGCTTGAAGAAGTGGGTAAAGATTTCTCCGTAACTCGTGAGCGTATTCGCCAAATTGAAGTAAAAGCATTGCGCAAATTGCGCCATCCTTCACGCAGCAAGAAATTGAAAACATTCTTTGAAAAAGAGTTTGATCAAGAATTCTTTGATGATGAGAATGAACCGGATACGGATATTGATGATTCATCAATGGATGATATGGAATAATGAAGCAACATAGAGCATGCTAATTGCAGCTCTATAATATATAAAAATCCTGAAATATAAGAGCGGAGTCCCCTCAGGGCTCCGCTCACGTATATCAAAGGATAAATAGTTATAAGGAATAATAAAACTGTATGGAATGTGTTAGTACCATCTCATTAACGTGGCCGATAATTTTCTTTTTTATAGCATTAAGTCTGCGCGCTTTATTCTCTTTTTTAGAAACAAGTATTACAGCCCTTCGGCTCTATAAACTTAAAGAACTGGCCAAAAGTTATAGCCGGTATGATGGATTATTCAAGTCACTCGAAACAAATCCTCATCGCGTTTTAATTACCATTTTAATATGTAACAGTTTAGCAGATGTGACCACTGCAGCACTTGCTACTAATATAATGGAGAACTTCTTTAGACGTTTTAATTTATCTGGCGGGCTCGGTTTTTCTATTGGAATTGCAGTTGCCACTATCGCCATTTTAATTTTTGGAGAAATTATCCCCAAAAATTTAGCAAAAGGAAGATCAGAAAAACTTTTCACCTCCACGCTGTGGCTTGTTAACATTATTTTCTATCTTTTCTATCCAATAGTAACTTTCATAAACCGTTTCACCAGCTTTGTGGTTGCCAAAATTGGCGGGCACACGGGTACCGAGGGTGCCAGCGAATGGATATCATCTGAACGTGAAATTCAATTCTTGATCGATTATATTCACTCTAAAGGATTAATCGAAGAAGAGAAAAATGAGATGCTCCAAAATATTTTTGAATTGGGAAGAATTCCCGTAAAAGAGATCATGGTACCTACTACTGATATCGTAACGGTAACTTCTGATTCTACGATAAAAGATACACTAAAAGTGTTTTGTGATCACCCCTTTACTCGTTTACCGGTCTATGAAAAAAAGACCGATAATATTATGGGTATGGTACACTTAAAAGATATTTTTATGATTCTTACTAAAGAACCAGAAAGAGCTGATAAATCGGTGCAAGAAATTTTGCGACCCATTCTTTTTGTGCCTGAATCTATTAAAGTAAGCCAATTATTGCGCGAATTTAGGCTTAAGCACATGCACATTGGTATGGTAATCAATGAGCATGGGAGTATTACCGGACTTATTACTCTCGAAGATGTACTTGAACAGATTGTGGGTGAACTGCGCGATGAGCTAGAACCACAAACAGAGCATATTGTGCCCCTCAAGCAAGGGGGCTGGCTTATTGATGCCAGCACGCCACTTGAAGATGTAACCGATTTGCTTAAAATCACGTTTGAAACCGAGGGCTCGGTAACCCTGGGCGGCTTTATTACTGAGCAACTGCAACATTTGCCTAAAAAAGGTGAACGATTACTATATAAAGGTTTTTACTTTCAAGTGCAAAAAGCAAGTGCAAAGCGTGTACTGCAAGTATTAGTATTTGAAGAGAAAAATAGCAGTCAAAATTCTGAAGAATAAATAAAAAGGGGAACCAAAAAATGAAGCTTCAGATCTTATCTATCGCTCTTTTTTCTTCTATTGCACTCTGTGCACAAAATTCAAATGAACTTCAAAAAACTCAACCGCAGACATCAACCAAAGTTGATGTTGATGATAAGGATGGCCAAGTCGTCGCGCAAAGTATGGGAACCATGATACAGGCATTGGCAACCTTTAGCCAAGATCCCAAAAATCCAGTGGTTGCCGGCACGTGTGCGCTTCAAGCACTTGGCGCTTTTATCACTATGATTATTCAAATTTTTGATGATTTTGCGCCGGCACGAAATTTACGCACGCAAGAAGAAATTGAGTACTGGTTTACTAATTTGCCTAAAGAAAAACAGATTCAAATTATGCAACTTATGGTTGCATATGTGCATACCCAAAAAAGAAATTAATGAACACCAATCTGCGAGAAAGTACATTCGTGTGGTTTTTTATCTTTGCGTAGATGCATGTATACCGGTCCACGCAAACGTTTATCACGCGTCATCTGAAAATATTTAATATCAGCTACAAATTTCGGCTTAATCCAAATAATACCTTTTGGAGCAGTATGAGCATTTATTGCATATGATTCTTTTGCTAAGACCGTTTGAAATTTTTTATACAGATCAGCGACATCTTGCTCACTAAAACCAGTTCCCACTTTACCAATATAATAAAGCTTGCCTCGTTGATATAATCCTAATGCTAATGAAGAAACCCGCCGTTTATCTTGAGTAAATCCGATAATTACACATTCTAATTCTTTAGTGAATTTAATTTTGATCCAATGATTTACTCGCGTGCCCGGATAATACTGCTCATCAACTTTTTTGGCAATCAC
>BTUB01000065.1:0-6769 GCA_045863215.1 Candidatus Babeliales bacterium
CAGATTGATCCAAATGTTTCCCAATTGGTGCTCATGTAGAGTAACCGGCCGCCAATAAAACCGGCTATAATGGCACCTGAAAGTCCATTATAATACTGCTCGGCGCTAATTAATTTTTTACGACGGGGATCACGTAAAAAAAGAATGGTAAAAATAATAATTCCCAGCACGATAAATAATCCAAAGCTTTGGATTGCAAAAGGGCCGTATAAAGATATCAGTTGTCGCATAATAACTTTTTAAAAATGGTACAATTTGCTCATTCCGTGAGCATTCACCACGAACGGAGAAGATATATCCATTCGATTGGAATCAGCTCGAGAGCGGTATTAAAAAAATTTTCCTATTAATCATCTCGAGCGAGTGTCAAGCGCGAGTTGAGAGATGATAGAAAAACTATAACTTTTTTTTCAAAAATACACGATAAGATTTTATGCTCTATACTTATCTCGCTTCACTTCTTTAAGTTTGGCACCCTCGGCGGTGATACGATCATGATTGTACCAAGAAAAATTGAGCAGATACGATTTTTTTTCAGGACACAGCTCAAAACAGATTTCTTTTGCTCCCTTGCGAAATCCTTTGGCAAAACTATAATCATAGCGCACGGTAATCGTTTTTGAATTATCAGGAATTTCAATAGAAGTTCCTTCTTCTATGGGTTTCCCATTCAAAGAAATTGCCAATCGATCTGGATAGTAGGTGGTTCCCCAGAATTCATATCCGGTCATTTTTTTGGTAATACCATTAATGATAGTAAAATGGGTTTGTGAGTTGCCACCAAGGGCTATACTCGAGAATAGTAATAATGTCCCGGTCCATTGCTTCATTTATTCCCCCTTTTTTGGAATATGGATTAGGATTCTATAGGTTTTATTTGTGGTAAATTAATACTAATATCAAACCAGCCTGGGCTACCATATTTTTTAGCTAAGGAAATCACTGCGTCTGAAGTTGGTGCGCTTATAAGACTTTCCAAATCTTCTTGTTCACACAGAAGGTTTGAAAGATAATAATCTTCAGTTTCTTTATCTAAAGGTCTTTCATAGGTGATACGGAAAGACATAAGATTGAGCAATTTCATGAATGAATAGCTTGACCAAGCGGGTAATGGAGCTTTTGTTTTGGCAACTTCAAGTAATGATGTCGCATTTCCGCGATTGAGGGCGACTTCAATTTTTATGGGTTGATCGGCGCGAACGGGAATAATGGTATATCCATCAGAATAAGTACTTTGTTTTTTAATTGCATATCCATTAATACTAAAATCGATAAGATTACTAATTTTTTCGGCGGTTTCTGAGTCGATAAAGTCAGAAAGATTTAAGAAGGGGGTAAAATCATGGTGCACCTTTATGGTTTTCATTAAACCTTTGCCCATTAGCCGGCTGGTAATATCTTTGTGTTGGGGAGGCAGTTCTGCTGCCAGTCCTGATCTTGCTGAGCTGATTCGTTTAAAAAGGCCTTGCAATAATCCCGCATTATCTGCGTGCGCGCCAAGAGTCAAGGAAAGTGAAGTGAAAATAACTAAGGTGCTAAACGCACCACTTATTTCTGATTTCATGATTTAACTCCAGTAGTATTCTTGATAACGTGTATCTTTTTTATACTGTTATATACCCATAGTATACCAGAATTAACCCCAATAACCAAAAATAGACCCCAGAAGTCTAAATTAATCCCTCTTTTATTACAATTTGCAAACAATACCAATCAATTAGTCGATTCTATGCCTGTTTTGTGAATTTTGAGCTATTTTGTATAAAAATGGTCAAAGTTTCCGATTGTATTATAAATTTGAGCAGTTATTTTGGTTAAAATCGCGTACTTTAAAGATTAATAGAGATAAAGCTGCAGGGGTAATTCCCTGAATCAAGGATGCGGCAGCAATATTGGCCGGACGGTGCTTATTCAGTTTTTCTTGAAGTTCTTTTGAAAGACCCGGAAGGTTGGTAAAATCAAAATTGGCAGGAATTTCCAAGGCTTTATACATCTGAGTTTTTTGTACCTCTTTTTCCTCGCGAGCCAAATAAGGCTCATATCTAATTTCAGCATAAATGGCATGCGCAGCACGATCAGAAAGCTGTTTTCCAGTGACTTCTTTCATCTTGGGAATATCACATTCAAGCTCGCCAAAGAGTTTTAAAAGTGAAGCATTGTTGTAACCTGCTCGCAAATCGGTGAGAGTCTCAGTGATCAAAGACTGCTCATTCTTAAAATCTGCATATAGTTGTGGCTCAATAAGACCCATATTAAACGCGCGATCGGTCAAACGCGCAAAGGAATTATCCTGTCTAATGCGGAGCCTAAATTCTGCGCGTGAAGTAAACATGCGATAAGGCTCATTCACCCCCAGGGTCACCAAATCATCTATCATTACCCCGATATATCCTTGAGTGCGATCGATGATAAATGGTTCTTTATTCAGTTGAGATAAATGTGCGTTAATACCCGCGATAATTCCTTGGCCGGCAGCTTCTTCATATCCCGTGGTGCCATTAATTTGGCCGGCTAAAAAAAGTCCCGGAACCGATTTTACTTCCATGGAGTGTTTAAGTTGATCGGGCATTACAAAATCATACTCAATTGCGTAGCCGGGTCGGGTGATTACCGCTTCTTCAAATCCCTTGATGGTCCGAATATATTGCTTCTGCACCTCAAAAGGCAAAGAGGTAGAAATACCGTTGGGGTAAATTTCTTCAGTATTGGCACCTTCGGGTTCCACAAAAATATGGTGCGATGCTTTATCTTTGAATCTGCCAATTTTATCTTCGATCGAAGGGCAGTAACGCGGGCCAATGCCTTGAATGTTGCCGCTATACATAGCAGAAAGATGTAAATTTTTTCTTATAATTTCATGCGTGCGTTCATTGGTGTGAGTTATGTAACATGCATGGGTACTATTAGTCTTATGAGGATAAAACTCAAACAAATAGTTTAAGTTGTCTGGTTGTTGAAATTCCATTTTAGAAAAATCGAGAGATGATTTGAGCAAGCGAGGCGGGGTACCTGTTTTTAAGCGGCCCATACGAAGACCCAATTTCATGAGCACCGCAGAAAGATTAGTCACTGCTTCTTCACCTTGACGGCCCGATGGATAGTTTACTTTACCAATGTGCACCTTGCCATTTAGAAAAGTACCGGTGGTTAGAATTACCGTTGGTGATAAAAATTCGGCTCCATCGCGGGTGATAACCCCGATAATTTTGCCCGATTTGGGATCTTGCAAAATATCCTGCACCATGCCCATGCGCAAAGTAAGATTTGGAGTATTTTCTAGAATTTGTTTAGAGAGTTTATTATAGGCGTATTTATCAATTTGCAATCGCAAACCATGAACTGCTGGGCCTTTACTCGTATTAAGCATGCGAGCCTGAATATAAGTTTGAGTACAGAGTTTGGGCATCAGACCACCAAGGGCACTAATCTCATAAACGATATGACCCTTGCCTACACCGCCGATTGCAGGGTTGCAGGGCATAAGGCCTATGGTATCCAAGTTTAATGTAATCATGAGCGTTTTTGAGCCCATTTTGGCAGCAGCATAGGCAGCCTCAATGCCGGCATGGCCTCCGCCAACCACAATTACATCAAAATCGCGTGCAAATTCTTGATTCATGTCCCTGGATTCCCAAAAAAATAACCAGATACGTATTTGTATCTGGTTATTAATTCTAATTTAGTTTGCTCAAATGAGCAATAACTGCTAACTAAAAACGATTTATTCAACAATAAAATTGAATGTTACCGTATTAATTACGTCTGAAGTCCATGAGCGTTTAAGATCGAATGTTGCGTGGGCCTTGCCTTTATTAACAGCAGTAATTTTCCATGATTGATACCCATCTGATCCTACTGAATCTTCATTATTTGGTTCAAAAGGTAGCTCTTCGAAATTTATAATATTTTCTTGAGTCAATCTTGTAAGTTCCCACATATATCCTGTGGTTGGATTTGATGCAAATTGGATTACATTTGAATCGCCCACTTTACATGTGATTGAGTTAATTGCATAATCTGCAAATCCCAATGTTGATAATGATAACAAAGATAGCGCTAATACTCTTTTCATAATTAACCTCATTTGGTTTAAATTACTAAAAAATTCAAAGCTTCACTAAAGACTCTCGAGTGAGAACCTCCAGTTCCCCTTAGAGTTTTTGAAGGCGCGCACTAATTACCGGCAATAATCCTGCATTCACTTTGCCCTGCATTGCAGCGGCTTTCACACGAAGATCTTTAACTAAATTTTGAAGTTCTTTAATCTCTTGAGCAATTGTGCCGGTGCTATCCAAGTGCTGATTAATATCAGTCAAAGAAGCATCGAGCATATCAAGTGTAGTCGTTGAGATTAATCGAGTGAGGTGCGGTTTTAATTTATTCACCAGCTCGAGTGCGTTTTTTGCTTGAGTTGATTTGCGATGCTTATCAAGAATAGTGTAGAATTCAACTAATTCTTTATATGCCTTCTCTTTACCAAACTTATAGGTTTTTTCGAGTGCTTTGGTGTATTCAGTGTTGGGCTGTGTTGCTTGAGCTATTTTTAATTCAGCTTCAAGAACCGCAAGAATGTTGTCTTCGATATATTTAATTTGAGCGGCGCAGCGGATCATAAATGCGCTAAAAGACTCTTTATTATTTTTGTCTACAAAGCTATCAATCAAATCGATCGTAGCATCCACTGCATCTCTGATTTCGATGAACATTTTTTCAATAAAATCATTTTCTGCCTGCGTATAGGAAATAGCCGGAGTTGCAGCTTGCGCCGGTACATAATTAAATCCTGCCAATGCTACTGCCAATGCTACTGCTTTAAATTTCAAGGTATCAGTTTTCATAGTCAAAACCTCTTGTCTTTGAGTTAAAATGTTTTAAGACATTATTTCATCTTGACAATATTAAGCCTATCAGAAGCCCAATTTTAGTCAATTGACCCCCTATTCTATTGATTTAATCCCCGGTTAAATTATCCTATCCAAGAGCCCAATTTACAGGGTAAATAATTCTATATGTCAAGCCAGGACTCATGTTATGTTTTATTACCTTTCTTCTCATTTAAAAGATAGCCTTTTTTTTGCCAATGTGTTCCATTATACCAGTTTTAGAGCGGGAGGCGCGCTTCTTACCACGTTGTTTTTTTCCTTGTTATTTGGAAATTGGTTTATAGAATTATGGGCCGATTTTTTCAGGTCAAAAGTGAGGGAATATACTCCTGAGAGTCATCAAATAAAAAACAATATGCCTACTATGGGAGGTATATTTATACTTTTGACCGTTTTTTTAAGTACTTTTTTATGGGGTGATTTAAGTAATCCATTAAATTGGATATTTTTGCTTTGTTTGTTTGGATTTGGCGCGATCGGCTTTTGGGATGATTGGGCCAAAATTAAACGTTCCCGCGGTATTTCTGCGCGTACTAAATTTATCGCGCAGTGGTCTATTGCTTTAGTAGTAGTTCTACTCTGGGTCTATGGAGCAGGAGCCAAAACCACAATTAGTTTTCCGTTTTTTAAAAATCTTAATCCTGATGTAGGATTATTTTTTATTTTTTGGGCGGCATTTATCATTGTAAGCTGCTCAAATGCAGTGAATATTACCGATGGCTTGGATGGGCTTGCAATCGGTTCATTACTACCTAATTTTGCTCTCTATTCTTTAATCGCATTTTTAGCGGGCCACTTTCTGATTGCTGCATATTTAAATATTCCCTTTGCCGGTAGTGCTGAAATGGCAGTGATGGGAGCTACGTTAATAGGAGCATCTTTGGGTTTCTTGTGGTATAACGCATATCCGGCACAAGTATTTATGGGTGATGTGGGTTCGCTTGCATTAGGAGCAGGATTAGCCTTGCTTGCGTTAATTACCAAACAAGAGCTATTACTTATAATTTCCGGTGGGCTTTTTGTGCTGGAAACTGTTTCAGTAATGATGCAAGTATTTGTGTATAAACGATGGAAAAAAAGAATTTTTAAGATGGCGCCAATTCACCATCATTTTGAATTATTGGGCTGGCCAGAAGCAAAAATAACTACACGATTTGGTATAATTTCACTTATATTATGTCTTTTTGCTTTTATAACTTTAAAATTAAGATAAAAAAGGGTTTAGCTTCAAGAGCTAAACCCTTCATCAAAATTACGTAATTAATCGATTATTATAGTTTTTGTTTTTCCAACACTTTAATAACACCAGTTTTATTATGCTCTTGAGCTAATTCTAAAGCAGTTTTGTTATTCATATCAGGACGATCACTAATATATTGTGCATTAATATCTGCGCCTGCTTCTATTAAGGCGCGCGCAATTGCTTCACGCTCGTCTTCAGTGATGCCATCATAATTCGCTAGTGTAATTGCAATAAGAGGTGTCCATTTTTCATTTGATCCTTCTATTTGTGTATTTACATCTGCGCCAGCATCAATAAGTTCTTGAACTTTAGTAATTCCTTTACCAAGTATGATTGCATTTGTTAATTCGTTGTTTAACGCATCATTTGCAATAATAGAGTTTCCGGTTCCTAGTAAAATTAATAATGCTAACAGCATTCTGTTTATAGAATTCATGATATTATCTCCATTTTAGAAAATTTTATAGAAAGAACTTTTCCTCCTATTCATTTTAAATGGTAGCAAAATTAAGGACCCAAAAGCAAGGATTTTGGTGTTCAGATAGCTGTTTTTTGATAAAAACAAATTATACACTATTTTTTTCTATTCGCTGACTTTTATCCTGTTGAAGTTGCGCTAATTCTATGTTTTTGAGTCTTTTCA
>BTUB01000066.1:0-6722 GCA_045863215.1 Candidatus Babeliales bacterium
TTTTATTTCTTGCAACTCTTTTTGAGATTTTCTACCTTCAATCACTCTCGTACCCTTTTTTTCTTAAAAAACTGCTTGAGCAGTTGTTGCGCCTCTTGCTCACAGATTCCATCTACTATTGTCAGAGCATCTCTTTTGTATAGCCAAGAAGACCCCTCCTTGTCAACTTTAAGATAGCCAAATAGAGGAGAAGATGCCCCATATACCAAACCAGCAAATCGAGAGATAAGAATTGCATTCATACACATAGCACATGGTTCTAAAGTTACATAGAGCCAACAATCCTCTAATCGCCAATCACCCAATATTTGGCCTGCATGCGCTATAGCCAGCATTTCTGCATGAGCTGTTTGGCTATGCAAAGTTTCAGTTTGATTATATGCTTGCGCCAAAATGTGGCCCTCGGGTGCTACTATTATCGCTCCCACCGGCACTTCATCTTTAGTAAACGCCTGTTCGGCTTGAGTTAAAGCCAAGCGCATGTAGCGTTCATGATGATTTAAAATAGTGTTTTGAGGCATGTAACTTCCTCCAAATAATATCTACTTCGTAGGTATATTCGTGTAGAAAATTTGAATATAATTGTTATAATTATAATCAATTAGAAAAATTGTAACGCCCTTTAGTATACCATTTTTAATAACTATTTACATCAGGTGGGCGCCCGCCTTATGGTAAGAAAAAAATCACATCTACCAGGAGATTCGGTATGACCAATAACTCATCCTCAAATAAAGAGTATAAAGCGAGTTCCATTAGGGTCCTTGAAGGGCTTGAAGGAGTAAGAAAACGTCCAGCCATGTATATTGGCTCAACCGGTCAAGGTGGTGTACATCACCTTGTATATGAGGTGGTTGATAACTCGGTAGACGAAGCACTTGCTGGACATGCCGATACGGTTAAAGTTACTCTTAACGCCGATGGCTCATGCTCCGTGGAAGATAATGGGCGCGGTATTCCTACTGATATTCACCCCACTGAAGGGGTTTCTGCTGCTGAAGTGGTGCTCACCAAACTTCATGCCGGTGGTAAATTTGATAAAGATTCTTATAAATATTCTGGTGGTTTGCACGGAGTAGGTATCTCTGTAGTAAACGCTCTTTCTAAGCGCTTGGAAATGACTATTTTTCAAGATGGGAAAATTCATTATCAAGTCTATGAGCGCGGTATTCCTCAAGATCGTTTGAAAGTAATCGGCGAAACCGATAAACGCGGGACTCTGATTAGATTCTGGCCGGATGAACAAATATTCCAAGAAACTACTGCCTTTAGTTTTGATATTCTTTCAGCACGCATGCGTGAATTGGCCTTTTTAAATAAGGGCTTAAAAATTACCATCATCGAAGAAGCAACCAATAAAAGTCACGAGTTCTATTTTGAAGGTGGTATTAAATCCTTTGTTGAAAGTGTTAATGCCAAAAAAGAACCATTGTTTCCAGACATCATTTATTTCAAAGAAGATGATAATACGTATGTGCTCGAAGTTGCCTTGCAATATAATGAAGGCTATGGAGAACAGCTATTTTCATTCGTGAACAATATTAACACCGTTGAAGGTGGCACCCATGTAGCCGGCTTTAAATCTGCACTCACCAAAATTTGTAATAAAAAAGGTATTGAACTTAATATTGTAAAAAAAGATGAGCCGTTTTCGAGTGAAGATGTACGCGAAGGATTAGTTTGCGTAATTAGTTTAAAAGCTCCTGAGCCACAATTTGAGGGCCAAACTAAAACTAAATTAGGCAATTCAGATGTAAAAGGATTGGTTGATTCTTGGACATTTGCCTATCTTGAAACATACTTTGAAGAAAATCCTGCAGTCGCTAAAAAGATTTTGCAAAAAGCAGAAATCGCACGTCGCGCACGTGAAGCTGCTAAAAAAGCGCGTGATTTAACCCGTAGAAAAACAGTACTTGAGCATGCAATCTTGCCCGGCAAACTTGCAGACTGCTCCAATGAAAATCCGGTAGACACTGAACTCTTTATCGTTGAGGGAGATTCTGCAGGCGGATCAGCCAAAGGCGCACGTGATAGAAATACGCAAGCAATCTTACCTTTGCGTGGTAAAATCTTAAATGTTGAAAAAGCGCGTTTGGACAAAATTCTTTCTAATGAAGAAATTAAAGCACTCATTGCGGCAATTGGTTGCGGCATTGGTACTGAAGAATTTGATGTAAATAAAGCACGCTATCATAAAATTATATTGATGACTGATGCTGATGTGGATGGATCTCATATTCGTACCCTCTTACTTACTTTCTTCTTTAGGTATATGCAGCCGATAATTGAAAAAGGCTATTTATACATTGCACAGCCACCTCTTTATAAAGCGAAGATTGGCAAAAAAGAGCAATATTTGAAAGATGATAAAGCATTTAAGCAATTTCTTTTCGATTGGGCACAAGAACAAACTAAATTGTTTGTTGATGGAAAAGAGCTTACTCAAATTGAATGGCACTCATTGCTCAATGCTTTAAATGCATATGATGATTTACTTCAAAAAGCGAGCGCCAATTTTAAAATCACGTATGAACAAGCCCATGAATTTGCACTTATTATGTCACAAAAGCCCTGGAACCCTCAAGATGGTATTCCTCAATTAATAAGCATCTTACAAAATCACATGCGTGGCCATTTAATTTCACATGATTCAGGACCAATACCGGATATTACTGCTGATGAAGTATCAACCACGAATGGCCATCTTACCTTTCAACTTTTGAATAAAGAATGGCGCGTATCACTTAATTTCTTTATGAGCCCTGAATTGGATCAGCTTATTTCCCAATTAAGTACTCTTGAAAAAGTGCAAGTACATCCATTCAAATTGCAAGTAATTGATAAAGAGCGCTTTATCAGCAATCAAGGAATAATTGCACTTTTAACTGCTATCAAGCAAATTAGCAAGCCATATATGAATGTGCAACGCTATAAAGGTCTGGGAGAAATGAATCCTGAACAATTAGGAGAAACTTCTATGGATCCAAATACTCGTCAACTTCTCAAAGTGACTATTCAAGATGCTTTAGAAGCGGATTCATGGTTTACTACTTTAATGGGTGATGATGTGGCCGGCAGAAGAAACTATATTGAAGAATATGGTCATTTTGCTAAAAACTTAGATGTATAAAAGTTATCGCTAAGCGGCGATAGAAAAAAATGAAGGCACTCATAATCGAGTGCCTTTTTACTTTAGACTTAATTTAGGAACCTGCAAGTAATCTACTCATGTTTTCCGCAGTTTTTGCTGCGAGTATTCCTATTATGAATGGATACGTCTCAGATCGATGCTCTTTTATAGCAGTATAGTTTCACCCAAGACCCCATTATATAAATTTTTAGCTTCTTGATGGGATAAAAGCCTATATTCTTTATTTTGCTCTCTACAGGTATCTCGATGAGCATTTTGTGCTAGCAAATGTCATCTGCCGGTGGTTCTGTATAAGAAATTTGATATAAACGGCATATTTCTTGTGCAAATATATTAGAAACAATATCAAAAGTTACCACTTTAGATTCCCCATTTTCCTGAAGTAAAGTTTCCGTAACTTTTAACATAGCTTGTGAGGAATAACTCATCAAAAAAATAGACTAAAAAAAATTTTCACAAGCATCCTTTAAATTTTATGCATAGGATTTAATCGGTGACTTTCTCGAATAGTCTCCGCTATTTCTGCAAGTTCTTTTGATGTTAAATGTTTTTTACGTATGTAAAATCTCGTTGCTGGCCAGCATGCATTGCGAGTGAGGCACTCAGTAACGATACTCTGAAAAATAGATTTGAATATACCGCAAAACCGTGATCGGTTCCCTCGTAATATCCGGCAACCGCCAATCCACCAAACAAATAGGTTGCAGCAAATGCCCAATGCGCCATCCAATCATACGTATTAATTTTATTATTTCGTATGTTGGACCAATCTTTTTTTTATTTGCTCATACATGTGCTGTTTATTCTCTGTTGCAGCAATTGGTAATAATAATGCACCACATAAAAAAAATAAAAAAAGGTATTTCAAAGCTGTTCCAAATATTAGTAATAAAAATATCTATTCTATATTAAGTATATCACACAAAAATCTCAGAAGTTACAGATTTATTTACAAAACAGAGTCCACAAAATTCTTTTTAATCTGCTCATCCAGGATTGATTTACCAAAGATTCTTGTTCCAACTTACTTTTTTTCTCTGCGTTCTCTGCATCTATTTTTTTAGACATTCTCAGCAATTCTCTCAAAGAAAGTGACTTGCTCGCACAAAGTTCGGTGGTCGCAATTGCACTCATTTTGGGCATTTTAGGTGTTTGAGTTGCAATTGATATTTCATGTGTGGCAAAAAAACTTTTCATCCATGCAAATAAAGATGCAAAAGCTGAAACCTTAATTCTCATTTTTTCATTAGTTGCTGATTCTGACTCAAAGCTTTCTTCAGCTTCCGAATCCAAACCTAAACCTGAACTTAATTCACATTTTTGATCACTGGTATCACTTACATTAGGACCAATTTCATCTAATGAATCAAAAGAAGGATATACATCATCTATTCTTATAGGCCTGCCATTAATCTTTCTCTTGCTAAAAGCTTGGCATGCCAATTTTTCAATCATACTCAATCCCGCAAATCGTGATACATACACCGCATCAATAAGCTTACTTGGAGAATGCTTAGGCTCATCAAACAGATTTTCAACTTCTATTTCAATACATCTTTTTTCCGCTGGTGTTTCTGCAGTCTGATGTAAATATGAAAGCTGTAAACAATCTTTTAATAAAGCAAACATTTTAGGATCAAACCCAATAAATCTGTTATGAGTAGTTGCCAGATACTGCTTCAGCGGAGCAAATGTCTTTACATATTCTGATTCTAATGCATAATTTCGGGATCCCATCTGGCACAAATCCCCATTTTCATCAAGATCACACTGCACCCAGTTATCACCTTCATGCTTCCAATATTCAGGCGCATTCAAGGTAATCTGCAGGTGCTCATTGTTCATCCCCATCAATGGCATATATACTACCAGAAGTATACTATAGAGAATATCACGTATCATAAAACCTCCTGTTGTTTTTTGATATATATAATTGTATGTTAAAAGTATAAATATAATCTTAAAATTATCAATCTGAATGAAGACATCTAATCAACTTCTTGAACACATTTCCCGTTTTTGCCAAAACCACACCCTGATTCCTCATGGATCCACCATCATTGTGGGCCTCTCTGGCGGGCCCGATTCAGTTTTCTTGGTGCATTATTTGGCTGGCTTACGCCACGAAAGTAATCTGAAACTTATTGCAGCACATCTTGATCATGGGTGGCGCACAGAATCGAATCAAGATGCACAATTTTGCCAAGATTTAGCAACTCGTTATCAAATTCCTATAATCATCAAACATCTTAAAGAAATCCCGATTTCTTCCAAGCCCACAGGATCTAAAGAAGAATTAGGAAGAAATGCTCGTCGTACTTTTTTTGAAAGTATAGCAAAAGAATATAATGCACAAGCGATTGCCTTAGCTCATCATGCTGATGATCAGATGGAGACTTTTTTTATGCGCCTAATCCGTGGAGCTTCACTCACCGGATTAGCTGGCATGAAGGCAAAAGATGAATTATACATTCGCCCCCTTCTTTCAATCTCCAAAATCGAAATTTTAGATTATCTGCATAAACATAAAATTCTGTATGTGATCGATCCAAGTAATCAATCGAATGAGTACTTGCGTAATCGCATTAGAAATTCCGTAATTCCTGCACTTAAAGCATGCGATGATCGTTTTGAAAAGAATTTCGCTTCAACTCATGAAAAACTCATAGAAACTGAAGAATTTTTACAGGAACTTTGTGCAGCCCAGCTGCAAGAAATAATGGATGAAAATAAAGGTCTGAACATTCAAAAATTACTCGCATTGCATCCAGTGCTACGCAATCGATTGCTCATCAACTGGCTCATTATGCATAAAGTGCCATTTACGCCATCTCAAGGGTTACTTGATGAAATTGTGCGATTCTTAGAAAATACTAAGAGTAATACCCACACTTTGTATCAAAAATGGCAATTAATCAAAAAAGCTAACAAAATTACTCTGTCACTTTCTTGATACCCACTTATTATCTTTAATATAAAACCGTAGCGGCTCTTCTACTGCTTTTGAGATGCCCACTCGTTTGCTCACCACTATATTTTCTGTAGCAACTTCAGGTGCATCAACCACATACAATGCACCTTTGTGCGTCACATCATGAGTATTTAATTCTTTAGTAATTGCCAGAGCTTGTGTAAGTTTTCCGGGCCCATTGGTAAGGCCATGGATCGTATGTTTATGGCGTCGTTTTTCCATGAATTCAATACCTTCAAGCGGTTCTGCGGCACGAATTAAAACTCCTCCTGCAGGATGCTTTAAATCCCGAGAAACAAAATTCAAACAATAATACATACCATACGTAAAATAGACATATGCATGCCCCACAGGGCCATACATAGGAGCATTCCGCACACGTTTACCCCCATAGGCATGACTAGCCAAATCAGTAATACCCATATATGCTTCCGTTTCCACAATACGCACTTTGAGTACGTGTCCATCAACTTCACGCACAATAATTTTGCCGAGTAATTCTTGCGCAACAAGATCTGTTGCGCGCGCATAAAAGGAACGTGATACTATTTTCATACTTTTAAAACAGTTCTTAAACATTCTGGCAATTGATACTCAAAT